>JAJYZF010000128.1 GCA_021800165.1 Planctomycetota bacterium
ACGCCTCCGCCGACGCTTATTCATGCACTCTCGCAGGGTATGTATCTCAATGCCTGTGCGCAAAGGCTAAACTGTTACCACTTTTACACCCCGAACTGTTCGGCCCCATAATTTGCCAAAATCCCGCCGATCACCGGTCAGCAGGTGCGTGGCCCTGCCGGCCACAGCACCACCCAAAATTGGTATGTCTTTCAGTGGCAATTGCACCTCCAGTTGCGTGGTAAATTTTTGGACAACCTCGCATCCCTTGATCAATTCCTCCAGCGAACCGAGCGCGGACGGAATTTTCGCCGCAATGTTACGGCGCGCCTCCTCAATGGCATATTGATTCGTCACGCATTGGCCCCGTGGCTGGATACTTTCCAAAAGTAAACGCATTCGGCTGTTGGATTGGGCTGCGGAAAAAAGGATATTGGCGTCGAGAAATACCCTCATTTGCGCTTGCGCCGCAGGCCTTCGAGTGCGTCTTGGTTGTGGCGGCGAAATTCGGCTAAGCGACGGGAATCATATATCTCTACAGGAAACGTCACGCTGGGGCGAAGCAGAATGCCCCCCTGAATCTCTTGCGCCACCACGCGGGCGTTGCCTCCCACGCCCAGACGCCGGCGCATGGCCTTGGGCAACGTCAGGGTGCCGCGGGCGTTAAGTCTGAGCACCTTTTCCATGCTTGTCAGTATCGCAAATTCCAAGGCTTTACGCAAGCCGACCCGCATGGCGGCTGCGGCCGCAGGAGCTAGAAACTGGGAGCTAGCAGTTGGGGTGACGATTTTTTACCGCATGGCGGCCAGAGTGTTGTTCAAGGATACCGGGATAAACGCCAACACGGAATATGCGTGCGGGATTGTAGTTCCGCGGAAACGCCACGGGCAGCTTCACCAAAAATTTCCAGTCGGCGTTCCAGGGCATCGCGGAACATCTCGTCGCGGTCCAAGTCACCGCGGTGGCGGCCCGTCAGGTACCGCTCAATGGCCGCGCCGGACTGCACCATATCGTAGAGGAATGCGGTATCATCCGAGTCATGCGGCATAAATGATCCTGCGGGAGGCCAGTATGGACCTACGCCGAAATGGGTTTTTTAAGAGGTGTTTTTCCACGAGGTCGATTTTTCGCCCTCCGAACATCTCCGCCAATTCGTCACGCATAGCCAGGAACGCTTCAAACGTCATAGCATGGTCGGGTAAAAAACTTATCAGAATGTCCACGTCACTGTCGGCTTGAAATGGGCCGTGGGCCGCGGAGCCAAAAATGGAAACCTCCTGCAAACCCCATTTGCGACCAAAGGCCAAAACCTTTTCCGCGGGAATGTCAACCACAGGCGTTTCCATGGAAAAATCTCCAAGCGAGCCAACGTCAACATGGTACCAAAATGTTGTGGCCATTGCACATAGGCTGGGCAAAAAGGAACGCGGGGGGCGCTGCGCGACGACGGGAGGCGGGAGTTAGGAGTTAGGAGTTAGGAGTTGGGGGCCAAGAGACAGGAGACAGCAGTCAGGAGACAGGAGATCCCGATGCGGTGGTCTCCCGAACGGCGTTGGGCCTACGGGACATCGAGGATTTCGGCATCCATGCCTTAACGGCGGGGACGATTTTTCACCGCAGGGGACGCAGGGGAACGCGGAGGACGACGATGATTTTTTACCGCATGGCGGCTGCGGCCGCGAGGAGCTAGAAACTGGGAGCTAGCAGTTGGGGTGACGATTTTTTACCGTCCCGGCGGCCAGAGTGTTGTTCAAGGATACCGGGATAAACGCCAGACGCAGGGGTTAATCATGATCGCCCGCCGCGGCCCGTCTCCGCGGGGTGACTGCGGCATACGCTTGCTCGGCCTTCTGGGCAATCGCTTCCCACGTGTAATGCTCCCGCACCAGTCGTTGGCCACGGTCGCCCATGGCCGACGCCCCCGCCGCGTCGCCCAGCACCTTGCCAACGGCACCGACAAACTCCGGCATATCGTCGGCAATAAGCCCCGCACCCGCGGTAGCCACCGCGTCGAAGTTGCAACGCCGCGTAATAACCACCGGGCAACGCGCCGCCATGGCCTCCGTAATGGCCATGGAAAAACCTTCCTGATGCGATGGCAATACGAACACATCCGCATCCACTAGCGCCTCGTATTTGGCCCGCCCCACCAATTGCCCCGCCCACACCACGCTCTGGTCTATACCCAACGCCCGACATTGCTCTTTCAGCGATTGCACATATTCCGCCTCCCCGGTGCCGGCCACCACCAACAGCGTGTCGGGATGCTCCTTGAGCACCCCCGGCCAAAGAGCCAACAACCGATCCAACCCTTTTTTGGGATGAATGCGGCTTAAAAACAACGCCACGCGCCGGTCCGCCCGCCCCAAAAGGTCTTGGTGCTTTTGCCGCCACTGCCCGCGCCGCGGCATGTCGGCCAACACCGCCTGCGGCACCCCGTTACCGACCACCACGTACCGCAAAGCACGTATCCACGGAGAAACCTCGTGCTCCGCCTCGTTGAGGCAATGAATGGCCGCAGCCCGCCGACACATCCGCCCATCCCACAGCAGCCACGCGAGGCGTTTTACCCAAATTCGCCGCAGGCGAAGGGCCGCATTGTCCAACATGCCATGCGGGGCCACCAGATAGGGCACACGTTTTCGGTAGGCCCAGCGGGCCGCGTAATGGCCGGGACGTTGCCACACGCCATGAATATGCACCACGTCAAATTGGCCCACGTTTTCACGCAGCCAGGTGTCCAGCGCCCGGCTGGGGGCAAGTTTCGAAGCACTATCCGCCGCAAACACCCGCACCCGCACACCCGCGGGCCGCACCGCCGTTCCGCCAAGGTCCAGCCCAACAATCGTAATGGCGTGGCCGCGGGCGGTGAGTGCCTCGGCCAAGCCACAAACCGCCGAAGTTACTCCGCCGGCTTCAACGCTCAGGTCGGTGATGATAAATAAAATTTGCATCAGCAATCACCGCGCCCTAGAGGTCCGCAGGTTAACGAAAATTCACCATCCCCAACACGATCTCGACGCCAGGAACCACGGAATACACAGATTAACGAAAATTCACCATGCCGATGGCTTTCGGGTTAAACTCCGGTCACAAAGGTGCTCCCCGGTCGCCGATTTGCGCCACCCTAAAATGATCCCTTTGTGCTACTTGGTGGCCTTTGTGGTTCCAAAGCCGCCGCGACCAACCGGTCCACCACCTTCGGCACCGCCACCAGCGGCGAATATTGCCCGTACCAGCTCTCGTACTTCGCCCGACACGCCGATCGCATGGCCTGCAAACCCGCCGGGTCGTCTGTCGCGGCTTTCAACACACGCTCTAAATCATCCGCCGACCCATTGCTAAAAAGCCAACCCGTCTTCCCCGGCTCCACCAAATCTATGGCCGCACCGCACGCATCACTGGCAATCACGGGCGTGCCGGCCCCCATGGCTTCGGAAATCACGATGCCATGCGGTTCGTACGTGGATGGCAGAACAAACAAATCCGCGCCGGCGGCCAGGGCCTTGGTCTGGCCATGGCCCAACACCCCTAAAAAATGAATCCCCTGACCGTTTAGCCTTCCCGCCCGCAGCTTCAGCTCCGCCTCCAGCGGCCCGCCGCCGGCGATAGCCCACACCCATCCCTTTTCCGCCAGGCCCAACCGCCCGAAAGCCTCGATCATCAGGTGCCAGCCTTTCACCGGGACTAAACGCGCCCCCGTAAACAACAATCGCCGGGCCGGGTCCAGCCCCGCCTCGCGCAAAGCGGCGATACGGGCAGACGTGCCGACAGCGCTCGGCACGCCGGCTTCGGGACGCGGCACAGGACTAGGATACGTGGCGATGACCAATTTCCCCTCCGGGCAGCCGTAATATCGCCAATAGGCAATGCCCGAGGAATTCACCGGCAATATACAATTTGCCTGGGCAATAATTTTCCGCAGCAGCACCTTTTTGGCCATCCGCCGACAAAAACTTTTTACCGTGCCATCAAATTCCCCGTGAATGTTACTGTCGGCAAACAAGGCCACCGGAATTCCACGCGCGCGGCAATGGGCCAGAACCCAGCGTTTGTAGGTGGAATCGTATCCACTGACAATCGCCATATCAAAAACACCAACCTGAACCAGGGCCTTGGCATCGGCTTGCAGGGGGCGCAGCGTTCGGCCGGCAACATCATGGGCCGGGGCACTTCCTAAAAACATAAACGGTGAATTTTGCGGGATGGCCATCAGGGCCGAGTTCGTCGGCGGCGGACATAAAAACATCGCCACGTATTGGGCCTGGCCCTGAGCGTTAAGAGCGTCCAGCATCGCCACAAAATAGTGGTTAGCCTTGTTATGAAACCACAGCACACGCCTGCGGCCGGCCGCAGGCGCGGCCAGTTGGGCGGGTGCCATGGGCACAGGCCCCTCCGGCTGGTGCGTCTGGCTGGATGAAACCCCATTACCCATCAGCGAAGCTCTGCCAATAAATCCGTAACAGACCACAGATTCGTCAAAAGCAGCTTACCGGCCCGCAGCCGTCAGGTCAATAGGTCCGGGGGGCGGCTGCGGCCGCGAGGAGTTGGGAGTTAGAAGTTAGGAGTTAGGAGCTAGAAGCTAGGAGCTAGCAGTCAGCGATCAGCGGTCAGTCCCGATGGGCGACGGTTATTCACCGCAGGGGACGCGGGGGAACGCAAAGGCCCCGGCACAGGTCGACGTAGCGGTTGGTGTCCAGGACCACGCGCATCAGCGATCACCGCCACATTTCCCGGTCAATTTGGCGCTGCGCCTGGATTGCCCGGTCAAATTCTGGATCATCGGCCCAAGTACCGGCTGATAGCCCGCATTCGGTTCGACTATCGGCTGGTTAATGTGCGTGCGGTATTAACGCACGCGGAATATAATCAGCAAGGTTGGAAGGAGTGATTATGCCGACGGTTAAATATTTCAGTGGCTACCAGCGGCGCTTGCCCAAATCGTTTGCCCAACTTGTACACCTGATGCCGCCGCAGGCTATCGTTGACGACGTGAGCTACGAAAACACCCTGGAGATCATCGATCAGCTTATGCTGGTCCCGCAGCATACCCCCGGCCAGTCGCTGTATTTGGAAACGCTGGCCCAACTGGTACAGGCCTACGAGTCCAGGGAATTTCCTATGGACACCCCGGCCACCGGCCTTGATGCCCTGAAGCATCTATTGGCAGAAAACGCAATGGATGGGACAGACCTGGCCGGAATTCTCAAAGTGAGTCGTGCGACGGGATCGAAAATTCTCCGGGGCACGCAGCCGCTTACGGTAGAGCACGTCCGGAAACTCGCGGCAAAATTTCGCGTAGCCCCCAGCCTGTTTATCGGCCTGGAAACGCGAGTTTAGCCCGCCCCCGTTGAGGCATGGATGCCGAAATCCTCGATGCTGGAGGACCAGCGCATCGGGAAGGCATGGATGCCGAAATCCTCGATGCTGGAGAACCAGCGCATCGGGATCTCCCAACTCCTAACTCCTCGTCGTCCTCCGCGATCTCCGCGTCTCTGCGTGAGGCCCGTCCCCCGCGTTCCTCTGCGCCCCCAGCGGTTCGGCTCTCCGGAAGCCCGGCTTAACCAGGCGTTTTGTCGACAATTCGCTCAATGCCAAGCTTTAATAGCGGCAAATCGTGCTCGACGGTCTTCCAGAGAATGTTTAAATTAACGTCAAAATAAGTGTGGATTAGACGGTTTCGCATAGCGACGATTTCCCGCCAGGGTATCTGCGGATTGAGTTGCTGGGTTTCCAGCGAAAGCCTCGCCGCAGCCTCGCCGACGATCTCCACGCATTTGATCAAGGCGAGGCGCAGTTGCGCATCGGCTTGTAAATCCTCCTTGCTGCGTCCCTGCAAAAACTGAGTTGCTTGCTGGATCGCATCAAGAATATGCCTGAGCCGAATGGCATCATCGGCTCGCATATTCGACCTCGGCGGTTTTCAACACCTGCTCGCGAAAGTACCGGCTCAGGTCTTCGGGCGTGCGCAAGTCCACTCGCCGATTCGTGCCCAGAAGGCACCCCAGCTCCAACTCCATGCCCGCCAGCCCTAACAAGCCCGTTTCCTGCCCAGCCTCAAATTCCACCAAAACATCGATATCACTTTGTGGAGCGAAATCGCCACGCAGCACCGAGCCAAAGAAAGAGAGCTTGCGGATGCGATGCCGCCGGCAAAAGCCAGCGAGTTTCTCGTGATCGATTTGCATATTAGCAATTACCATAGAATTAAGATTCTACCATACCCACGCAGCCGCCATCAACCGCGGCTACGGCGTGCAGTCGGGAAAAATCGGGCAGGTACCTTTGGTTTATAACCAACTTCGTGGCAAATAGTAGTCTCCTAACTCCTAACTCCTAACTCCTAACTCCTAACTCCTAACTCCTAACCCCTAACCCCTAACTCCTCGTCGTCCTCCGCGATCCTCCGCGTCTCTGCGTGAGGCCCGTCCCCCGCAATCCCCTTCGCCCCTGCCGGACGGCCCTAAGAATGTCCGCGGTTGTTGCCCGAGTCCGCACCCCCGCCACCTCAAATGGAGAGCCGGCTGGATCTTGAGGCGTTACCCGGAAGGCCTCGCCGCCGCGCCTGCGAATAAGCACCGGCTCATATTTCGATCGATCCAGAACTTCCGTAAGTTTTTGGCATGCTTGCGCATAGGTATAAATTTTCATGGTTTCTCCAAAAGGCCGATGTCAAGCTTCCTGGCAATTCGGCTCATGCCCCGATCCAGCGTCAACAGTGGACACGCCAATTGCCGCGCACATTGCAGAAAATACGCATCGTAGGCATATATCTTCCATTTCGCCGCCAACTCCACCGCCCCCCGGCCATCAACCTCAATACACCTGAACGGCAACTTGGCTATCACATCCCACGCCTCAAGCGCCTCCGCAACTGCGAGCCTTCCACGCTTCACCATGGCGGAGAGCGCATTTCCAACCTCGAATGGCAACACGGCCGGCGCGGCCAATTCCGCTCCGCGCGTAGCCTCAACGAGCCAAGACTTCTCTGGCTCCTCGAGCGCAACGGCTAAAAATGTATTTGTGTCGGCCACCAGTATCATTTGCGTAATTGTACCGATTTTACCACAAAACCCAAAGCCCCCCACCGTTACTCCCAACTCCTAAATCCCAACTCCTAAATCCCAACTCCTAAATCCTAACTCCTCGTCGTCCTCCGCGATCTCCGCGTCTGGCGTTTATCCCGGTATCCTTGAACAACATTCTGGCCGCCGGGACGGTAAAAAGTCGTCACCCCAACTCTTAGCTCCCAACTTCTAGCTCCTGCGGCCACAGCCGCCATGCGGTAAAAAATCGTCGCGTCGTCACTTCGTGGCTTCGCGCCTTCGTGTTTAACCCGTCTCGCGCAGCGCCCTCCGCGCTCGCTTTTTCCCCCCCGCCCCGTTACCCTTTGGGCATGGCCGATTCTCCTCCCAACCTTCCCACACCGCAGCAGGCCCAGGCCCTGCAGCGCAACGTTTCCGCCGCCCCGTTTTCCTGGAAAATCCGCCGCCTTTTATGGGCCACAATCGAAGCCACGCTCTACCGCTGCTCTTTTCATACCTGGTCCAACTGGCGGGCATTTCTGCTGCGGCTATTCGGTGCCACCATCGGCCCCCATTGCACCATCCGCCGCACCAGCCACGTCTACTACCCCTGGCAATTTGTCATGGGCGAAATGGGCTGTCTGGGCGACGACGTGCGCGTGTACAATCTCGCACCCATCACGCTAGGCCCGCGTTCATCCATCAGCCAGGAAGCGTACCTCTGTGCCGGCACCCACGATTACACCCAGCTTTCCCTGCCGCTGGTCACCAAGCCCATCACCATCGGCCCGGACGTGTGGATATGCGCCCGAGCCTTTGTCGGGCCGGGCGTCACCGTTGGGGCGGGGGCCGTGGTGGGTGCGTGTGCGGTGGTGAATAAGGATGTGCCGGAATGGACGGTAGTCGCCGGCAATCCGGCGGTAGTGGTGAAGAAGAGACAGTTAGTAGCTAGGAGCTAGGAGCTAGGAGCTAGGAGCTAGGAGCTAGTACTACAACGCTAGATTGGTTGTAAGTGGCTTTAAAATATAGACTTACAAGCGTGTAGCATGTCGCTTACATTATAGATTTTTGTACACTCGGCTAAATCTTTGAAAGCCGCGTTCTATCGCA
>JAJYZF010000046.1 GCA_021800165.1 Planctomycetota bacterium
TCGATGCTGGAGGACCAGCGCATCGGGAAGGCAGGATGCCGAAATCCTCGATGCTGGAGGACCAGCGCATCGGGAAGGCAGGATGCCGAAATCCTCGATGCTGGAGGACCAGCGCATCGGGAAGGCAGGATGCCGAAATCCTCGATGCTGGAGGACCAGCGCATCGGGAAGGCATGGATACCGAAATCCCGATGGCGCAGGAGCCGCGCATCGGGATCTCCCAACTCCTAACTCCCAATTCCTAATTCCTGCGGCCACAGCCGCCTTTATCCTCCCCCATACCTTGCCTATCACCCACCAGCGGAACTCCCGATGGAAGGCTCATTCCCGACGGCTATCGGGACGCAGCCGAGCCTCGTTCCGCCTGACCGCAGGCCCCCAAACCGCCCGCGATCACTGACAATTAAATACGCCCGTCGCCGTGTGGCCACGTCGAAGCCACAGGCCATGCACCACACCAAAATAAGGAATTCGACCCATGCCCATGCTGCGCCTGCAACAAGCACAAAACCGACCACTAACCCGGAAAATTAAAAATGTTTGTCCATCTTGGCCATCTTGGCCATCTTACCCCAAAAACCCAACAAAACCGCCCATTTTTCAATCTATCCAAGATGTCCAACAACAAATTCCTTGGCCGTCTTGCCCGTCCCCGCACTCCCGCTCTGCGTACCTCTGCGTCCCCTGCGGTAAAAAATCATCATCCCCGTCGCGGCATGGATGCCGAAATCCCGATGTGGCAGGAGCCACGCATCGGGAACTCCCGCCCCCCGTCTCGCGCAGCGCCCGTCTCCTGTCTCCTTCCTCCTGTCTCCTCGCCCAAAAAAAACGTGTTGATCTTGTCGATCTTGATAATCTTACCCCACCTACAGCTTCGACCATACATGCTGGTCCGCAGCTTGCTTGATTCCCAGGGCCGGCCCGCCCTATGATGGTTTAAGTGTTCGGCGGTACCTACAGAAAGCACAGCCTTGCAAGATGACGCCTTCTTCCGACAACCAAAGCCGATTTGACACTATCCTGCCCCTGAAAATTGATGGCGTGGACTCGCTGGCCGCCTTGGCTCTGGACCTGCGTTCCAGTTGGAACCGTGCCGCCGACGGCCTTTGGCGACAACTAAATGCCGCCCTGTGGGAAGAGACACGTAACCCCTGGGTGGTCCTGCAGACGGCCTCCGCCGAGAAGCTCCGGAACCTGCTGGCGAACCCCGAATTCCGCAATCAGGTAGACGCGCAGTTGCATCAGCGCAAGTGTGCCCTCGACGCCCCAAGCTGGTTTGGCCGACATCATGCCCACGCGCCCCTCACCTGCGTGGCCTATTTCAGTATGGAATACATGTTAAGCGAGGCCCTGCCCATTTATTCCGGCGGTCTGGGGAATGTCGCCGGCGACCAACTAAAGTCCGCCAGCGATCTCGATGTACCCGTCGTGGCCGTGGGTTTGCTTTATCAGCAGGGTTACTTCCGCCAGGCCATCGATCACGACGGGAATCAAGAAGCCCTGTATCCGTACAATGATCCCGGCCAACTGCCCATCATGCCTCTGCGTCAGGCCAATGGCGAATGGCTGCGCCTGGAAATAGCGTTGCCCGGCTATTCCGTGTGGCTGCGGGCTTGGCAGGTGGTGGTGGGCCGCCGCAACCTCTATTTGCTCGACAGCAACGATGTAGCCAATTATCCCATACACCGCGGCATCACCAGTGAGCTTTATGGCGGTGGCCCGGAACTTCGACTAAAGCAGGAGATATTGCTGGGCATCGGCGGCTGGAGGTTACTCGAGGCCCTGGGCCTGCAACCGGAAGTCTGCCATCTCAACGAAGGACACGCCGCCTTTGCCGTTTTAGAGCGGGCACGCAGCTTTAAGGATAAAACCGGCCAGAGCTTTCACGCCGCCCTGGCCACCACCCGGGCCGGCAATTTGTTTACCACCCACACCGCGGTGGCCGCGGGGTTTGATCGCTTCGACCCGGCCCTGATCGCCCAGTATCTGGGTCGTTACGCCCAGGAAAAACTCGGTATTTCCCACCATGATCTCTTCGCCTTGGGCCGGCAGAATCCCGCCGACGATCACGAGCCTTTCAACATGGCGTACCTGACGCTCCGCGGCAGCGGGGCGGTCAACGCCGTCAGCCGTCTCCATGGGCAGGTCAGCCGCGATTTATTTGCTCCATTGTTTCCGCGCTGGCCCCGCGATGAAGTCCCCGTTACGCATATTACCAACGGTATTCATGTGCCCAGTTGGGAATCCGCGGCGGCGGATGCTTTCTGGGCCACCGCCTGTGGAGCCGACCGCTGGCTGGGCACCACTGAAACGCTGGCCGAAAAAATTCGCGCCGTCCCCGATGCCCAGCTTTGGCAATTGCGCACCACCGGCCGGGAGTTGCTGGTGGAAGAGTCGCGTACCCGCTTGGTCCGCCAACTGGAAGCCTCCGGCCGTCCAGCCGAGGTGGTGGCCGCCGCCCGGCACGTCCTGGATCCCAACGTGCTGACCCTCGGCTTCGCCCGGCGCTTTGCCACCTACAAACGGCCCAACCTGCTGCTCTTTGATCCCGACCGCCTGCTGCGTCTTTTAACCGATCCTCACCGGCCGGTGCAACTGATCATTGCCGGCAAGGCCCATCCCGCCGATATCGCCGGCCAACATCTCATCCAAGATTGGATTCGCTTTATTCGGCGCTCCGATGTTCGTCCCCACGTCGTCTTTCTGCGCGATTACGACATGCGCTTAGCCCAGCGGCTGGTGCGTGGTGTCGATGTCTGGATCAACACGCCGCGCCGTCCCTGGGAAGCCTCCGGCACCAGCGGCATGAAGGTGCTGGTGAACGGTGGCCTGAACCTTTCGGAATTGGATGGTTGGTGGGCCGAAGCCTATGAGCCGGCCGTCGGCTGGGCCTTGGGCGATGGCCGCCAGCGGGGCGACGATCCCGCCTGGGATTACCAGGAATCGCGGCAATTGTACGATCTGCTGGAACGTCAGGTCATTCCCGAATTTTACGCCCGTGACGCCAATGGCATTCCCACCGCCTGGGTGGCCAAAATGCGCGAAAGCATGGCCCGTCTTACCCCGCAGTTCTGCACCAATCGCACAGTACGCCAATACACCGAGATTCATTACCTGCCGGCCGCGGCCCGGTATCTCGCCCGGGCCGCCGATCAGGGGCAGGGCGGTGCCAGGATACTAAAATGGCGGGAGCAACTTCGCGAAAAATGGGCTGCCGTACGGTTCGGTGAAATGCGTGTTACCACCGATGGCGATACCCATACCTTCGATGTGCAGGTGTATATCAATGATTTCGATCCCGCCTCGGTACAGGTTGAACTTTTCGCCAATGCCGTTGATGGCTCTCCGCCCGTGCGTCAGCCCATGCAATGTGGGCGGTGCCTCATCGGCGCACCGGGTGGATATGCCTACACCGCCCAGGTTCCGGCCAATCGTCCTGCGGCCGACTATACCGCCCGCATCATACCCCACCACGACGGTGCCGCCATTCCCCTGGAAGCGGAGCAGATTCTCTGGCAACACTAAAGCTTGGTCCCGCTTCAGCGGGCCTGTGGAGGCATTTCCATCCCCGACCGTAACCGTGACCTGCCGCCGGTGCCGCGGTATGCGCCCGGATCGTTCTCGGTTACATTATTCGGCGATGGCTTTTTCCCTGCGGGTATGGATGCCCGCGGCCTGATCCATCCGGTTTATCAAGGAGGAGTTCTCCCATGGATTCACTCATCATTGAAGGCGGAACCCGCCTCAAGGGCACAATACGTATTAATGGCTCCAAAAACGCCGCGTTGCCCATCATGGCCGCGGCGCTTTTGGCCGACGGTCCCTCGGTCATTCACGACGTTCCGGATCTTTCCGACATCACCCACCAGAATGGGTTGCTCACGGAACTCGGGGCCAGGGTTCAGCGGCAAAAGGATGGCGGTTTGCGCATCGAGGTTGTGGATGAATCCAACAGTCTCGCCCGCTACGATCTGGTCCGCAAGATGCGGGCCAGTATCTGTGTGTTGGGGCCGCTTTTGGCCAAACGCCGACATGCCCGCGTCTCCATGCCCGGCGGCTGCGCCATCGGTGATCGCCCGGTGGATATTCACCTGCGCGGCCTCAAGGCGCTCGGCGCCACGGTGGAACTCGATGGGGGTGATATCGTCATTGACGCCCCGCGCCTGCGTGGCGCGGAGATTTTTCTGGGTGGTAATTTCGGCTCCACCGTGCTGGGCACCGACAATGTGATGTGTGCCGCGGCCCTGGCCGAGGGAACCACGGTGATTGAATCCGCGGCCTGCGAGCCGGAAGTCGTGGACCTGGCCGATTATCTCAATGCCATGGGCGCAAAAATTACCGGCCAGGGCACGCCGCGCATCGTGATCGAAGGTGTCAAGGAACTCCATGGCTGCGCCCATCGCATTATCCCGGACCGCATTGAAGCGGGCACGTTCATGGTGGCCGCGGCCATCTGCAGCGGCGAAGTGACGTTGGAAAACGTGCGCTTGGATCACCTGCTGGCCGTGACCGACAAATTGCGCGGCATTGGAGTAACGGTGGAAAAAGAAGGCGGCGGCTGCACCGTGGCGGCCTTGGGCCGGCTGCGCGCCACCACCATCACCACCCAGCCGCACCCCGGATTTCCCACCGACTTGCAGGCCCAGTTCATGGCTCTGCTGGCATTGGCGGATGGCAACAGCATTATCACCGAGAAAATTTTTCCGGATCGCTTTTTGCATGTGGCCGAGCTCTCACGCATGGGGGCGCGGGTGCATCGCGAGGGAGCCACGGTAATTATCGAAGGCGAACAACGTCTGATCGGGGCACCGGTCATGGCCAGCGATTTGCGAGCCTCCGCCGCGTTGGTGCTGGCGGGCATGGCGGCGCGGGGTACCACCACCGTCAACCGTGTGTACCACATTGACCGCGGTTACGAGCGCATTGAGGAACGCCTCAACGCCTTGGGTGCCAAAATCCGCCGCGTCAACCAGAAGGATCCGGACCAATAACCGCGGTCTGCGGCGTTACAGAATCAAATTCAGCGGATTGTTCCGCGCATCAAAGGCTTCCAGCAGAACCGCATCACCGGATAAATTGGCATCGCCGGTGATGTTAAAGCGTTTGCCCGTGCGCTCTTCCATATCCACCAGAGCCTTGCGCTGCCGATTCAGCAGAAACGTGGCCACTGAGGGATATACCCGTACTTCAATACGGGCGATATCGGCGCGGGTGGCGCCGGCGGCCAGGCGACGGATGACATCCAGGGTCACACTTTCCGGTGTCTTGATTAACGCCGCTCCGTGGCAGTGCGGACAATCCTGATAAATACTGCGTTTCAGGCTCGGTTTCATGCGTTGGCGTGTCAGTTCAATCATGCAGAACTGGCTCATTCGCAGGACTTTGGTGCGGGCCCGGTCGTGACGCAATTCGTCACGCAATAGGCGCTCGATTTCGCGCTTGTGCCGGTCTTCACGCATGTCAATAAAGTCAATCACAATCACGCCGCCAAGGTCGCGCAATCGCAGTTGGCGGCAAATTTCCCGGATGGCGTCCTTGTTGATATTAAAAGCCGTCAGCTCCGCATCGCGATGCTCGCGATATCGGCCCGAATTGACATCAATCGCCACCAGAGCCTCGGTGGAATCAATGACCAGCGACCCGCCGTTCGCCATTTCCACCCGTCGGGCATTGATCCGGTCAATCTGCCGCTCAACATTGAATCTTTGGAACAACGGCAGGGGATCGCGATACACCTCCACCAGGCCGGCGGATTTGGGGCTGATGATTTCCAGAAAATCGCGTACCCGGTCGGCAGCCACCGGATCATCAACAATAATTCGGTCAATTTCCTGCACGGCCAGATCGCGGATGGTGCGAATAACCAGATCGCTTTCCTGATACAGTTCGGCCGGGGCGGGCAGCGTGGCAATGCGTTCGTTGATGAGTTTCCAGATCCGTACCAGGTACAGCAGATCCTGCTGGAGTTCTTTTTTGGTGCGGTCTATGCCGGCGGTACGAATGATAAAGCCCAGATTTTTGGGCGGATTGAGTTCTTGCAGCAGTTTACGCATGGCCCGGCGCTGCTCATCATTTTCAATTTTACGGGAAACTCCCAACTGGCTCATGCCCGCCATCATCACCAGGTAACGCCCCGGCAGGCTGATGTAGCTGGTGAGCGTGGGGCCTTTGTTGCCGATACCCTCCTTGGTCACCTGCACAATCACATCTTGTCCGCGGCGCAGGCATTGTTGAATGGGCGGGCGGCTGTGCCGGGGGGTTTTTCGTCCCACCTTTTCCATCGGGCGAATGTGTTCGCTGCCGGAATCCATCGTGGCTTCCTGGAGGGCGTCTTCGGATACTTCCAGTTCGCCATCGCCGTAAATGCCGCCGGGAATTTCGTCATCGGCACCTTCGACCTCGGTATCGGTTGGTTCCGCGGCACCCTCGGAATCCGGGGCTTCGCCGGGCCGGTGCGTCGAACCGATGCGGCGCTGCGCTCCGGAGAAATACTGAGGGTGCAGATCGCTGATATGCAGGAAACCGTTCTTCTCAATCCCAAAATCAATAAACGCCGCCTGAATGCTCGGTTCCACATTCACCACGCGGCCTTTGTAGATGTTCCCCACGTGCAGTTCGGTGCTGGATCGCTCCATGTAAAGTTCTTCCAGCACCCCCTGACGCATCATGGCAATACGCACTTCATCCATTTGCGCAACATTAATCAACAGTTGGCTTGGTGGGCCGTTGCGGCGGGGCGCTGCGGCGGCCGGCTCGCCGCTGGAGAGACTCTGATTATCCAGATCGGCGCTGTTTTCCATATCGGCGGATGCCGCGGCAAAATCATCCGGTTCTCCCGAAACCTCATCGCCAACCGCGGGCATCGGCACCGAGGTTGCCGAGAGTGTCTCACCAGGCGGCGTCTGCGCCGGGTTGCGCTCGCTGCCGGGATCCATTGGCAACGCCAACCGTTCATCCGTTGGCGCGATGGCTTCCGGTGCGGCTTTCCGGGGCAAAGTAGCCTCTTCGCGGGCGGGCAGGGTACCGGACGGACGAAACTGGTGGCGCATGCGGCTGGCACCCCCGAAGGACCGCCGTCCCAGATGCTGGGTAGCTCCGGGTGCGGCATGTACCACGCGTCGCGCTGCGGATCGTAGCGCCGCAGCGCTGGAGCGTTGCAGCGGCGTTGGCCCCGCCGCGGGGCTGGACGCGGATGGCACCGGTGGAGGAGTCGTGGAAGGACGTTGCAAGTCTGCTTCCAGATGCGACTCTGGTTGCGGCTCCGTCGGCAAGGAGGCTACGGCCAAGTCGGTCGATGAGAGGTCAGACTCCACTGGTTGTTCTGTGGTCGAGGTTGGTAGTTTGCCGGCGGCAGTTACGCCACTGCGTCCGCGTCCCCGTCCTCGGCCTCGCCCACCGCGTCTGCGGCGACGGCGCGAACGTTTGCCGCTGCCGGGTGTTGGATCACTGGAGCCTTCAGTTGACGCATGACCTGGCAGAGCCGGGTCTGCGCCAGCCGCTGGGCCAGCCTGGCTTGCGTGGATCTGATAGTCGGACGGCATGGGCTGGTCGCCGGATGCCGTGCCACCGGAATTATTGGAATTGATGGGAAACCCTCACTGTATAAGACGCTATATTGTTGATCAATTCACATTCTACGAGAATGTGAACGAATTTATCATCCCATCTATTTTAGAGGTCATCGGTCTTGAAGTCCATAGCGCGGCGGCGGGTCAGCTTGGCGGAACCGCTTTTGCGTTTTCCGGTCGGCGGGAACGGGCCCGCCGCAACATGGACATTCGGGTAAATATTACTCAAGCACGCATCGAAGCGCCTGACTGCCAAGTGCCAAAAAACTGGGGGACTAGGATTCGAACCTAGACAAACAGATTCAGAGTCTGCTGTGCTACCGTTACACCATCCCCCAAAGGACGACGCATAATTTTACGCCATCCGATCATTGCGTACAAGGCCTGCCCAAGCCTGATCTCGACGGCATCTCACCTTTGGCCCGTGAAAATGGCCACGAATCGGTCGCCACCGGTAGATTCCAGTCGGCTGCGGTGGCAATCGCTTTGTGTTATAATCCCGCGATGAAGACTAACCGCTTGGAAGCCTTCAGCGACGGCGTTATTGCCATTATCATCACCATCATGGTGCTGAATTTAAAGGTGCCGCATGGCACGAGTGCGGCGGCTCTTTCGCCCGTGCTGCCGGTGTTTCTCAACTACACATTAAGCTTTGTCTACATTGGAATTTATTGGAACAATCATCATCATCTGCTGCATGCCACTCGGGAGATCACCGCGCCGATGATGTGGGCCAACCTGCACCTGCTTTTCTGGTTATCGCTGGTTCCCTTTGTCACGGGGTGGATGGGTGAAAATCACTTTGCCGCCGTGCCCACGGCTCTGTATGGTGTGGTTTTGTTGATGGCGGCAATCGCTTATTTTATTTTACAATGGACCATTATCTTGGGGCAGGGGAGCGATTCGCTTCTGGCCGGTGCCATTGGACGCGACCGCAAAGGCAAGTTTTCCATGTTGGGCTATGCCGCAGCCATTGCCCTGGCCTTCGCCAACCACTGGCTTTCGGATGGGATCTACATACTCATAGCCGTGGTATGGTTGGTTCCCGATCAACGCATTGCACGGGCGCTAAAAGACCATCTGGAGACATAGTCGCCAAAGGGAGTAAACAAAGGGGTGAAGCTGTGGCCATCCAGCGTTGTGATTGGAAACCGGGGGCAGCCGAAACTTCAAGGCGTTCTACCAGGCCAGGGTGTGGGCAGTGGCCGCTGCAGATACCCGGCCAGCAACGCTGCCTGCCTGGCCATACGCGGCCGCCATACTGGGGCTTGTTGGATAGTGCGCTGTTGGGTATCTTGTGCCTTGGAAAGGGATTCATGATCCATGACCTTCGTCCCCCATACCAACTCGAGCCATCAATTGGGTGAAGCATGACGGCGACGAATCTGGCAGTTGCGACCGAGGCCGTGCCCGCCGACGTGGGGGTTTCGCCGTTGCGGCGCGCCGCGCGGCGCTTTGTCCGAAATCGTGCGGCGATGGCGGGCTTGCTGGGTTTGGCGGTGCTGGTGGGTATTTGCTATGGTACCTTGCCCTGGACGCTTGGCTCTTACGCCCGCCAGAACCTGCATGACACGCTGCATGCTCCGACATCGGCACACCTGATGGGGACGGACCGGCTGGGGCGCGATTTATTTTCGCGCTGGTCGTTGGGCGGAGCCATTTCGATGGGCATAGGGTTGGCGTCGGCAGCCATCAGCGTGGTCATTGGCGTGGGCGTGGGAGTGGTTGCGGGCTATGCCGGAGGCCGGGTGGATGCGGTGCTGATGCGGGCGGTAGATGTGCTTTACGGTTTGCCATACATATTGCTGGTGATCCTGCTGCGGGTGACCCTGGTGGGGCGAATGACGGACGTTTTAAACTCTCTGGGCTTGCCGCATCCGCGCGAGATGGCGGGAATAGCGGTGCTCCTGATTGGCATTGGATCTGTAAGCTGGCTGACCATGGCGCGGGTCATTCGCGGGCAGGTGATGGCCCTGCGTGATCGGCCGTTTGTGGAAGCGGCTCGGGCCTTGGGGCTAAGCCCGCTCCGGGTAATCTGGAAGCATATTGTGCCCAACGTGGCCGGCCCGATTGTGGTTTATGCGACGCTGACGGTTCCGGCGGCGATTCTGGCGGAGTCTTTTTTGAGCTTTTTGGGCCTCGGGGTGCAGCCGCCGGTCCCTACCTGGGGCAACCTGGCTTCGGCCGGCGTGGCCGCGATCAACCCCATTCATATTCGCTGGTGGTTGATATTCTGGCCCTGCGCGGGTTTGACGGTGGGGCTGCTGAGCTTGAACTTCATCGGCGACGGCCTGCGAGATGCATTGGACCCGCGACAAGGTTAGAATCGTGAAGGTTTTTGCGGTCGGCGGCAACAAATTCCTGGTGGCTTCGGAGTATTCATGAACAATCGCTTTACGGTAAAGGATTTTCTCTACATGCTGCTGCTGGTGGCAGCGCTGGTGCTGCTCGGGCTTATACTAGGCTCGCTGAATTACCAGACCGGGCAACTGGTAAGCCTGCGTAAGCAGATTACCGCAGGCAACCAGTTGCAACTGGAAGCGATTTCCCGGCTGCATGGTGTGGTGGGTGAGGCTCCGGCGAGCACGCGCCGCGCTCCCAGCCAGGTCAACATCCGGGAAACACTGGCCAATGGAGATCGGTACGTATGTTATCCAAATCCACCGCTATTTCCGGGCAGCCCCTATAAGTTGCCTGGCTATGCTCCCGGTGGCTGGCTGGTGCAGAATTTGGGCACCGAGCCTCATTCGCTGATACCGTTTGTGACGCGCAGCGCCACCGGCAATGAGGTTCAGGCAGAGGTGTTGGAATCGCTTCTCGCCCGCAACCCGGTGACGTTGCATTGGGTTCCGTGGCTGTCGCGCAGTTATCTGGTGGCCAAAAATGGATTGAAAATTACCTTTAAATTGCGCCGGCGTGCCCGTTTCAGCAATGGTGATCCGGTGCTGGCGTCGGATGTGGTGTTCAGTTTCAACACGATGATGAATCCGCATGTGAATGATGCCCAGAACTGGCCTTATTATTCCGATGTAAAGTCCTGCGTGGCCGCGGGCAAACGCACGGTGATATTCACCTTCAAAGAGCCTTATTTCAAAGCCCTGGAAGAAGTGGGCGGCTTTTCGATTTTGCCGCAGAAGGTGTATCAATTCACCAAGGCCAGTCAATACAACACCCGCAGTCGGTTGCTGGTGGGTAGCGGGCCGTATGTGTTGTATCGTTGGGCGGCCGGGCAGCAGATGGTGTTGAAGAAAAATCCACGATACTGGGGGCCGCCGCCGGTTTTTAACCGCATTGTTTTCCGCTTCATCGAGAATCCGCAATCGGCACTGGCTACGTATTTAAGGGGTGAGATAGACTCGGACGGGGTGGAGCCGTCCCAATGGAGAAAGTACACGGTCGAACCCGGCTTTACCGCCCGCAACCATTGTTATAAGTATCTGACCTCCAGTGCGGGCTTTTTATATGTGGGCTGGAATCTCAAAAAACCAATGTTTCAAGATCGCCGCACCCGGGTGGCGCTGGCGATGCTGGTGAATGTGCCGGCGCTCATCAAAACATTTTTGTATGGCATGGCGGTGCCGATCACCGGACCCTTTAATCCGCTTTCTCCACAGAACGATCGGAAGATTAAGCCAATTCCGTATGATCCGGCGGCCGCTAAAATCCTGCTGCACAAGGCTGGTTGGCGCATGGGACCCAATGGCGTGCTGGTGCAAAATGGGCGGGAATTTAAGTTCAGCCTGCTCATTCCGTCGCAACAACCGTTGATTCAGAAAATCTGCGTATATCTCCAACGGCAGTGGGCGACCGCAGGAATTGATTGCCGGATCTCACCGGAAGAGTTCAGCATTATGATTCGCCGACTCAACCATCGGCAATTTACCGCCACGCTGCTGGGCTGGACGGGCAGCATTGAGATGGACCCGTATCAGATTTTTGATTCCAGGAGTTACCTGGATGAGGGCAGCAACGCCGGGGATTTTGATAATGCCGAGGCCGACAAACTCATTGCGCAGGGTCGTCGGGAGATCAATACCGCCCGGCGCATGCGGATCTGGCACCATCTCCAGCGGGTGATTTATGGCCAGCAGCCGTACTTGTTTCTTTTCACGTCGGACTCACTCTCGTTTATTCAGCAGCGGTTCCGCAATACCAAGCCGGTGGGCAAATTCGGGTTGAACCCGGCAAATTGGTACGTGCCGCTGAAGCAGCAGAGGTATCCGTAGTCGGTCCGGCGGCAACGACTTCACCATCGGAATCACTATGACCAGTTATATTATACGCCGATTGCTGCTGATGGTTCCCACGCTGGTGGGCATGACGTTTCTGCTTTTTGCGGTGGTGCGTTTCGCGCCGGGGCTGCGCGAAGCGGGTCAAGCGAATGTGGCCCAGGGGATGATGCAATCGCGGCAGGCCCAGCGGCAGGAAGAGCTGCTGGTGGCCCGGCGGCTGCATCTGGTGGATAAAAACGGCCATCCGATCAGTTTACCGATGCAATATCTGTTATGGCTCAAAAGCACCTGCGAAGGCCATCTGGGCACCAGTCTGGAATACCCGGAACCGGTGCTGAAACTTATTGCCCAGCGATTGCCCGTGACATTGACGATCAATTTGATTGCGATGCTCGTCATTTATCTGGTGGCGGTGCCAGGTGGATTGCTGGCGGCACTGTATCGGGATCGACTTTTTGACCGGGGTTACGGGTTGATCAGCCTGGCGCTATATTCGCTGCCGGCGATATGGGTAGGCTCCAGCCTGCTGGGTTTTTTTGCCAATCCGGAATTCTTCAACTGGTTTCCCGCAGCCGGGCTGCATTCAACCAATACCCAGTCGATGGATTTCTTCCAGTACATCGGAGATTATTTTTACCATATCACGCTGCCCATTGTGTGTTCCACCTATGCCGGCTTTGCGATTTTAAGCAAGCAGGTGCGTGGGTCCATCTTGGAAAATCTCGGACAAGATTACATTCGTACGGCTCGGGCCAAGGGGGTTAAAGGCTCGACGGTGCTGGTGCGGCATGTGTTTCGTAACAGCCTGCTGACTTTGATCACCCTGACCGGTATGGCTTTGCCGGGGCTGCTGGGCGGATCGGTTATTGTCGAGCAGATATTTTCGATTGATGGCATGGGGCGGCTGGCCTACACGGCAACGCTGGCCCGCGACTTACCGGTCATTCAGACCGTGGCCCTGATTGGTTCGGTATTGACGTTGCTTTCTTATCTGGCCGTGGACATCTGCTATGCCATTGCCGATCCGAGGGTGTCGTATGCCTGAAACCCCTGGTCCCACGGTACAGACGCCGGAGGTCCGGCTGCCGCCGCAGACCTTCTGGTCGCGGGTGCGCTTGCGCGTGTTTAGGCCATGGATGGTTAAATTCTGTGCCGGCTACATTGTGCTGGTCTGCCTGATTGCGATTTTTGTGCCGTTTCTGGCCACGGGTAAGCCGTATACATGTATCATTCCGGCGCACCACGGGGTGCCGATGAGACGCGAATATCCGCTGTTCCGTGACTTGACCACCGTAAGCTGGGTATTGCTGGTGGTGGCCGCGGCGCTGGCGGTGCAGGCGGGTATGGTATTTGTAACGCGGCGGTTGCCGCCGGATCCGCGGCGTCAGCGCCGACGGGTGTCATTGGCGCTGGTGACCGCGGCGACGGTGCTTGCCAGCATGCTGATTGTAACGCTGCATCACAATCAACTCGATGCTACGAATTACCGGGCCATGGCGGCGCGGGGCGAAATTACGCAGGCGATCTTTGCGCCGATTCCGTGGGGTTACGCCGCCATGGAACCGCTGAGCAAAAACCTGATCAACAAGCTGCCTTCACAACGGCATTGGCTGGGAACGGATGGCGAAGGTCGGGATGTATTATCGCGGCTGCTCTGGTCCACGCGGGTGGCGATGGGCATCGGCTTTATCAGTCAATTCATCGCGCTGGCCATTGGGGTGTTGGTAGGCGCGATGACTGGTTATTTTTCCGGCGCTGTGGACATCTTATTGATGCGGCTGGTGGAAATTGTGGAATCGATACCGACATTCTTCTTAATTTTAACCTTTGTGGCCATTTATGGGCGGCATATTTTTTATATCATGGTCATTTTGGGAGTGACGGGCTGGACGGGTTATGCGCGGCTGTTGCGGGCGGAATTTTTGCACCTGCGGCAGTTGGATTACGTAACGGCGGCGGAAGCCGCGGGTCTGCCGCTGTGGCGGGTACTGTTTCGGCATATTTTGCCTAATGGCATAACGCCGGTCCTGGTGGCGGCGAGTTTTGGCCTGGCCGGTGCGGTGACGATAGAATCCAGCTTAAGTTATCTGGGGGTGGGGGTGAGGCCGCCGACGCCGTCGTGGGGCGAAATGCTCAATGCGGCCGGGAACCCGGCGACGGTTTTTCACTGGTGGCAGGCTTTAGGCCCTGGCATGATGCTGTTTATTACCGTGCTGGCGTTTAATATAGTAGGCGAATCGTTCCGCGATACCCTGGACCCGCGGAATGTCAACGCAGGATAACGATGGCCGATAGCGCAAAAAATTCACTCTCGCCGCTGCTGCAGGTTCGCGGTCTGCGCACCGGATTTCGTGCCGGTCGGATGGTTATTCCGGCCGTGGATAATGTGAGTTTCTCAATTTTTCCGGGCCAGACGATGGCCTTGGTCGGGGAATCCGGCTGCGGTAAAAGTGTTTCCGCACTTTCAATTTTAAGACTGGTGCCTGATCCACCCGGCCAAATCAGCGCTGGTTCGATCCTGCTGGAGGGCCGGGATCTGCTCAAGCTCTCCGAGGCCCAGATGCGCAAGGTTCGCGGTGGTCGCATCGCCATGATTTTTCAGGAACCCATGACCAGCCTGAATCCGGTGTTTACCATCGGTGATCAGATCATCGAAGCGATTCAGTTGCATCAAAAGGTGTCGATGGCCCAGGCTATAGACATTGCCCAACAGGCTCTGCAACGCGTGGGTGTGGCGGACGCGGCACGGCGGCTGCGGGATTATCCACACCAGATGTCCGGTGGCATGAAACAGCGGGTGATGATCGCCATGGCTCTGGCCTGTAATCCATCTTTGCTCATTGCCGATGAACCGACCACCGCGCTGGATGTAACCATTCAGGCCCAGATCCTGGAATTGCTCCATGAAATACAGGTGGCCACAGGCATGGCCGTGCTGCTGATTACCCATGATCTGGGCATTGTGGCGGAAAATGCGGATGTGGTGGGAATTATGTATGCGGGGCGGATTGTGGAATTTGCGGATGTTTATGAGCTTTTTGCCAATCCGCTGCACCCTTATACGCGGGGACTGCTGGGCTGTGTGCCGCAGTTGGGCCACGAGCATGAGATCTTGCCGACGATTCCCGGATCCGTACCGGCTCCGCTGAACTGGCCGGTGGGGTGCCGTTTTGAGCCGCGCTGTACCTATTGTCAGGGGGATGCGCGCCAGGCGTGTCGGGCCGGCCTGCCGCCATTACGCGAGGTGACACCGGGTCATTGGGTGGCGACATTTTCGGCGGCAAATTTCGCCAGCGCCCCGGAAAGCCCGCCGGAACTGCCGTTTCGACGGGCGGGGCAGGCGGCCGGTGCCGGTGAGCCGGTGGAATCGGTGTAAGCGCAGGATAGGAAATCTGATGTCGACGATGACCCACCATGCCGATGGCCTTGGCCGCGTGTCGCCCACCGCCCGTCTGCTTACGGTTGATAATTTAAGGGTGTGGTTTCCGGTACGTACCGGTCTGTTCAGCCGGGTAAAGGGTTACATCCGCGCTGTCGATGATGTGAGCCTGTATGTGCAGGCCGGCGAAACCCTGGGGCTGGTGGGGGAATCGGGCTGCGGCAAAACGACCACGGGACGGGCTATTTTACGGCTGCTGCCGCCGAAATCCGCCCGCATTGAAGGGCGGGTGGAATTTGATGGCACCGATCTTTACCAAACCTCGGCCAAGCCGTTGCGGACGCTGCGGCGGCAAATGCAGATCATCTTTCAGGATCCCGTGGGGTCGCTGAATCCGCGGATGACGGTGGGGGCCATGATCAGTGAACCGATGCTGGTGCATCGGTTGGTGCCGCGCCCGGAGATTCCCGACCGGGTGGGAGACCTGCTGGAAAAAGTGGGATTTCCACGGGACGTAGCCCACCGGTATCCCCATGAGTTTTCCGGCGGGCAGCGGCAGCGCATCGGTATTGCCCGGGCCCTGGCCTTAAACCCGCGCCTGATCGTGTGCGATGAACCGGTATCGGCCCTGGACGTATCCATTCAGGCCCAAGTGCTGAATTTGCTTGCCGAATTGCAGCGGGAAATGGGTTTGTCATATCTATTTATTGCCCATAATCTGGCCGTGGTGGAGCACTTTTCCGATCGCATCGCGGTGATGTATCTGGGGAAGATTGTGGAAACGGCTCCGGCCCGCGTGCTGACCGGAGACCCCAAGCACCCGTACACACAGGCGCTGCTTTCGGCGGTGCCTAAACCAGTGCCGCGCAAAACCGATCAACGCATCATTTTAACCGGCGAGGTACCGAGTCCGGTGAATCCGCCCACGGGCTGTCCGTTTCATCCGCGCTGTCCGCTGGCGAAAGAGCGTTGTCGGATGGAAATGCCGCGCCTGGAAATCAAGGGAAATGATCCCCGGCACGTGGCCGCATGTTGGGAAACCTCGTGAGTCAGCCGATGCTCGAGAGTAGGACGCTGACCTTGGCACAATCAAAATCGTCGGGATCTGGTATTTCGCCGATCCACTCGCTTAAATCTTTAAATTCCGGGTGATGCGGATTACGCAGTACTTCCAGGAGATGATAATATCCGTGGATGCCGCCGCAATCTTCGGGCGGGCAGCGGCCCTTGCCGGCGAGGCAGGCCATCGTCGGGGGCTGGGCGGAAGCGGGAATAATTTTTTCGACCACGATGTTGTGCTGCCAGTCGTCGCCGAAATCGTACTGGTAGCTGAATTTGGCCTTGGGGGCGTTGACCAGATCGCAGAGTTGATATTGCCTTTCATCTTCCGCGTTGTCCTCGGTGAACACTTCGGTATCCGGCGACTGGAAAGTTAGTCCATTGATGTCGAAGCAATGCAGATGGACGCCATGCCAGCCCATGGCGGTCTGAATTACCGCGTGCAGCACAGAGAGTTTGATATCGGCGGGCACCACAAGTCGCCGCCAGATGGGTGGCTTGCTGCCGCGCAGTGTGATTTTCAACTGATAAGCGTCGCCGACGAACCTGGACGGGCCGCGTCTGGAGCGTTTGGGAAATATCGGCCCGCCGGCCGGACCATTTCCATCCAGCAGCGGTTGCAATTCCTGCAAGGCCTCGTTGATGACGAGCTCCAGCTCTTGCGCCGTTATTTCCGGATGGGAGGCCAACATGGCGATTGTATTATCGGAATGGAGGAGAAGTTTGACAATTCTCTGGGTTTTTTTACTCATCGGTGCGGATGGTTTTTTGTCGGTCATAGCGAAAAACTCCAAACTGTCCAGGGCAAGCGTCAAACCATTGTCATAATCATATTGGCCGGGGCGCGGCTGCTCAAGTGGGGCTGGCCCAGGCGTATCACAGCCGGTAGGCTTCGATCGCGGTTTCTCCCATGATCCGGTTCCGCTCGGCCGGGGCAAGCGGGGCGATAAAATCCTCCACGGTCCGCGTCCAGCGTAAATAATCGCCCGCCAGCAGGCATACGGGCCAATCGGAGCCAAACATCAAGCGACGAGGGCCAAAGGCGTTCAGGGCGGTTTGCAGATACGGGTGCAGATCCGCCGGTGTCCAATGCTGATGGTCGGCTTCGGTGATGATGCCGGAGAGCTTGCAGTAAACATTGGGACGCGCGGCCAGATCGGTAATCAGTTTCCGCCAAGGCTCTTGAATACGCTCTTTAATGCGGGGCTTGGCCAGATGATCCAGCACAAAAATCTGGTTGGGATGTTGATCCACAAACGTAATGGTTTGCGGCAAATGGCGTTCAAAAATCAGCAGGTCATAGGCCAGATTATGCCGCCCAAGCAGTCGAATACCGCGGTTAAAATCTTCGCGGAGAAGGTAATGATCATCGGATTCGTCCTGGAGTACGTGCCGCACCGCCTTGAGTTTGGGATGGGCGGCGGCTGTGGCAATGTGGGCTGCGGCGTCCGGCGCGGTCAGAGGCAGCCAGCCCACCACGCCGCGGATCCAGGCGTGCCAGTGGGCCAGTTCCAGCAGCCAGTTGGTTTCCTCCAGATTTTGCCGGGCCTGGACAGTCACCACTCCTTGAATGTTGGCGCTGGCCGTGACGCGCTGGAGGTCCACGGGCAGAAAATCCCTCCGCAATACTTGGGCCGAAGGACCAATCCAACCATATTCCCCCGGGTTATAGCTCCAAAAGTGCTGATGAGCATCAATTTTCATGGGTAGTTGGTCCCGAATAGAGCGCCGGTGCCACAGACCATCTACGATGGGCTGGTGGCGGCGGGGTCATTTTCGTAAATGCTGGGCTAACAAGTGCTTCGCGTGCAGGGCCTGTACGGTTCGCGGGTAGGTTTGCACCAGTTTTTGCAGGATGCGTGTCGCGGCGGCGGGATCCTTGAGTGGCCCGACCTCGATCTCGGCGGCGCGCAGAAGAGCCTCTGGCGCGGCGAAAGCCTGGGGATAACAAAAAGGAACCCGGAGATAAGCCAGGGCGGCATCGGCGAATTTTTTTTCGCCGGCCAGGGCTGCGCCTTTCACCATATATAGCTCCGCGGCCAGGGCAGGGGCGCTTTGGGGCAACGCGGCGTTGACTTCGTTTACCACATTGGCGTATTGACCGGCCTTGAGTTCCGCTTGTAACTGATTGATTGAAACCACGGCCTGGGCGGTTGCGGTCAGAGTCGTGAAACCAAGACCTGCCGCGACCAGCAATGTACACCAGCTTTTGTTCATAAAGTCTCCTTGGCAATTTTTGGTTTATCGTTGGGCGGCGTTATCGCCGGAAGCACCTATACAAAGATACAGCACCGCCATGCGTACCGCCAGCCCGTTGGTGACCTGATGCAAAATGGCGGAGCGCGGGCCATCGGCCACCGGGGTGGAAATTTCCAGGCCGCGGTTCATCGGTCCCGGATGCAAAATCAAAACGTCGGGCCGGCATTTTTGCAGACGCGTTTCATCCATACCGAAGAATCGACTGTACTCACGGAGGCTGGGAAACGCCGCGGAGGTCAGCCGTTCAAATTGCACCCGCAGTACGTTGATGACATCCACATGCGGCAAGACGGCATCGAGGTTGTGCGACACCGCAACGCCGAGATCGGCGAACTGATTCGGGCATAACGTGGTGGGGCCGACCAGAGTTACCCGGGCCCCGAGTTTGGTTAAGGCCCAGATATTGCTGCGCGCCACCCGGGAATGGGCCACATCGCCGACGATGGCCACATGCAGGTCCGCAATTTTGCGTCCCTGGGCGGCGCAGGTTTCGCGGATGGTAAACACGTCCAGCAAGCCCTGGGTGGGGTGTTCATGGCTGCCGTCACCGGCGTTGATGACGCTGCATTGCACCAGCCGACTAAGTGTTTCCGCGGCTCCACTGCTGCGATGGCGGATGACGATGGCATCAATGCCCATGGCTTCGAGGTTGCGGGCGGTGTCACGGAGGGTTTCGCCTTTGCTCACGCTGCTGGTGGAAACTGAAAAATCAACGATGTCCGCGCTCATGCGCTGGGCCGCGAGGCGAAAACTGGTGCGGGTGCGGGTGGAATCCTCAAAAAAAAGGTTCACCACCACCTTGCCGCGCAAGGCGGGTACTTTTTTTATGCTGCGTGTGGAAACCTCTTTGAGGGCCCGGGCGGTATCGAGTACGGCCACGATTTCCCGCGGGGTGAGATCTTCCAGGGCCAAAAGGTGGCGGCGCGTCCAAACCAGAGAATCGCCAGAGAGAGCGGGTTCGGCAGGTGAAGCGCTGGTCATGGTGCAACTCCCGGAGATTGCGGGGTTTGGGCGGTGGCGGCCGACGGCTCTGCGGAGGCGGCGCTCTCGTCAATATATACGGCGTCATCGGCATCGGTGGGGCGCAGCCGAACCTGGACGATATCCTGCGGGGGAATGGCGACCCGGCGGCCGACAAAATTAGCCGCGACCGGATATTCCCGGCCCGTGCGTTCGATGAGTACGGCCAGGCGAATCAGGCGGGGGCGGCCAAAATCGACGAGGGCATCGAGTGCGGCGCGTACGCTGCGGCCGGTGAAAAGCACATCGTCCACCAGGATGACCACCCGATCGTCGAGGCGGAAGTTCATTTGTGTGCCGATGGGAATGGTGATGGGGCGTTTGCCGACCACATCGTCGCGGTACATGGTGATGTCCAGGGCACCCAAGGCCACGGGGCGGCCGATTTTGGCGGCCATGATGGCGGAGAGCCGTTGGGCGATCAGTTCGCCGCGGCGGCGGACCCCGACGACGGCAAGACGTTGCGGTGGTGTGGCGGCGATGTCGGCATCCGACAAAATCTGCTGCGCGAGGTTCGCGATAAGGGTAGAGATTTCACTGGCAGAGAGCAGTGTTCGCATGGTGGAAAGGTTACTCTGCGGGGTGGATTCTGGCAAGGCGGGGGGCGCGGGCTGCGGCTGGCGAGACGGGAGACGGATTAAACACGAAGGCGCGAAGACACGAAGTGACGACGTGGTGATCCACAGATTGCACAGATTACACAGATTAAACGACGACGATTTTTTACCGCAGGGGACGCAGAGGAACGCGGAGGATTGACGAGGGGATCCATCCCGATTGATGTCGGGATAAACGCCTTACGCGGATTTTCACAGATTAAATGACGACGATTTTTTACCGCAAGGGACGCAGAGGAACGCAGAGGAACGCGGAGGATTGACGAGGGGATCCAGAGATTGCACAGCGCGGCTGTGGCCGCGGGGGTTGGGAGCTAGGAGTTTGGAGCTAGGAGTTAAAGGCGGCGGCGGCCTGCGAGACGGGAGACGATTATTCACCATTCCGATGGAGATCGGGAGAAACTCCGGACACGAAGGGACACGGGGCGCTGCGTTGGATTTTTGGGGTAAGATGGCCAAGATCGACAAGATCAACACGTTTTTTTTTGGGCGAGGAGACAGGAGGAAGGAGACAGGAGATCCCGATGCGCTGGTCCTCCAGCATCGAGGATTTCGGCATCCATGCCTTCCCGATGCTTGGCTCCTGCCACATCGAGGATTTCGGCATCCCTGCCTCAACGGGAGTCGGGGACGGGCAAGATGGCCGAGGTATTTGTTGTTGGCCATCTTGGACAGGTTGAAAAATGGGCGGTTTTGTTGGGTTTTTGGGGTAAGATGGCCAAGATGGCCAACGTGGCCAAACATTTTTAATTTTCCGGGTTAGAGGTCGTTTTTGTGCTTGTTGCAGGCGCAGCATGGGCATGGGTCGAATTCCTTATTTTGGTGTGGTGCACGCCTGCGGCTTCGACGGGGCCACGCGGCGCGGTACGTATTTACTTGTCAGTGATCGCGGGCGGTTTGGGGGCCTGCGGTCAGGCGGAACGAAGCTTGGCTGCACTGGGCAGATGAGCCTTCCATCGGGAGTTCCGTTGGATGAATGGTAGGTTGGGTATGAGGGGGGATAAAGGCGCGGGCTGCGGCCCGCAGGAGTTAGGAGTTGGGAGTTAGGAGACGGGCGCTGCGCGAGACGGGAGACGGGAGTTGGGAGACGGGGGTAACGGCGGCTGCGGCCGCGGGGTGTTTACCGCAGGGGACGCAGAGGACCGCGGAGGACGACGATGGTTTTTTACCATCCCGACAGACATCGGGATAAACTTCGGAAACGAGGGAAACGAAGGGACGAGGGGATCCAGAGATTGCACAGCGCGGCTGTGGCCGCAGGAGTTGGGAGTTAGGAGTTGGGAGTTTGGAGTTAGGAGTTAAAGGCGGCTGTGGCCGCGGGGGGTGCCGGGAAGCGATCAGTGGTCAAACGGGGTTCGCCTGCTCTGATCTCACCTGCTCCCGGCGAAGCCGTCGCGTGGGTGGTGGTCAGAATATTCATTTTAGCAGATGGCCCTCGCTTGTTATTCTTTTCAATGGGGCCCGGCAGTGCCGGATGACGGTTAAGGCCCATCTTGGGCGAAGGCGATATTGCCGGGGTGGACATCAATCATGAATATGTCGTATTGGTGCTCCAAAATAGCCAGGATGTTTTGTACCTGCGGCCAGTGGATCCCGAATTGCTCGGCCTTGTCGTGTTGCCATTGCGCGAGGACGTCGTCGGAAAATTCCGGCGGCCAATCCAGATAGGCCCCGGCGAAATCCAATAGAAATGGAAGGGTAACGATGGTCATTTCGATCACCCACAATTCGTCATGATGTGCAAGAAACTGCGGAACATGGTGGCCGCAAATCTCAGATACGTTCAGCGTATGCAGGCGGTTGTAACAAGCGAGTTCACGGGCGTATGATATGATGGTGTTGTGGGCCTTGATTGCGGTCATCGCGCTGGTTAGATGCACGCTGCCGTGAACTCCACGGCCCAGTTGTCCGGTGATAGAGCAGCGGCGCCGGCCGGCAAAATCAGCGGCCCGTGCGTCTGAGAATCGTGGAGGTAAAGTCATGACTCAAGCCTCATCTGGAAGTTCCTTCTCCACTAAGGTGCGCATTGACCTGCATATTGGGGGAAAGTGCCTGCCCGTTGCGCAGGCGGGGGGTGGGCGACTTATTTTTGATACCCCGATCACGTTACCCGAAAGCGACCGTACTGGTGAGGTCGTTGTATACATTGATGAATCCCCCCAACGTTGGCGGGTGAAACTTCGCCCCAGGCCCGGGCCGAGCCGCATCTTGGCGGCGGAATTTGAGCCAATGGGTTAGTTGGCTCAAAAAAAAATGGTACCATCTTCTTTATTACAGGTGAAATGTTCATTGTGTTGGGGGGTCCAAGCGATCTTTTTTTGGAGGTTGGCATAACCCATGCAGCACCGCCGTACTTTAAGGCAAGATGGGGTATGGCTTGGCGAAGTTGCGTTACCCGGATAAAAGGGTACGCGGCAGAAGAATAGTTCTTTGCCCACGGAATCCCGTTTGCCAAGCGGTGCCGTGCGGTGGATAATGCTGACACAGACGCAAGGAATATGAAATCAGGATCGGCCGGTGGCGGAATTCGAGGACATTTTTAAGGCGCTGACGGGGTATGAGCCATTGCGGTGGCAGTGTCGGCTTTATGAAGAATGGTTGGCTGGTGAAATCAAGCCGGTGATCGACCTTCCCACCGGCATGGGCAAGACGAACGTCATGGCAATCTGGTTGATCGCTCGCGCCGCCCGCCCTCAAGGCGATCCGCTGCGGCTCCCGACGCGATTGGTTTATGTTGTTGACCGTCGCACGGTGGTGGATCAGGCAACGGCGCTTGCCGAGAAGGTGAGGGCCGGTGCCGAGGATATCAGCGAGGACACCAATATGGGCGTGCCCACGATCAGTACCCTCCGCGGCCAGTTTGCCGACAATCGCGGTTGGGTTCGTGACCCCTCCAGGCCGGCGATCATCATCGGTACGGTGGATATGATAGGCAGCCGACTGCTTTTCAGTGGCTACCGTAGCTCGTACAAGCAGCGCCCGCTGGACGCCGGATTGCTGGGGCAGGATTCGCTTTTGGTTCTGGATGAGGCCCACCTCAGCGTGCCGTTTGCAAAATTGGTGCGTGATATCGGCTGTGATGGGCCATTTCAACAAGGGCGCGGGAGGCCGATGCGGGTAATTTGCATGTCCGCGACCATGAGCAAAGACCGGGAAGCCTCGTTTCGGCTCGCGCCCGGTGATCTTGGCGGCGACAGGGAGAGCAATGTTGTCGTCAGGCGTTTCCATGCGGAAAAGCATTTGCATTTGCACGAAGCCGTTGCGGATGTGAACACTGAGATTGTAAAAAAGGCGGCGGAACTCGCGAAGGATAACTCCCGCGTGGTTGTCTTTGTGCGGTCCCCGGATGACGCCACTAAAATTCACGATAAAATCAGGGACATCGGCGACAAGAAAAACAAACCGTTCAAGGGCGCAGTGGAGGTTCTTACCGGAACGATGCGTGGCCTTGAACGCGATGAACTGATAGAAAGGCCGGTAATGAAACGATTTTTGGGTCCCGAGAATCGAGGCGATGAGGGGCCGGCCATTCTCGTTTCCACCAGTGCCGGCGAAGTCGGATTTGATCTCAATGCCGATCACCTTGTCTGCGATTCCGCACCGTTGGATTCCATCATTCAGCGGCTTGGCCGGGTGAATCGCCGCGGAAGTGGTGTGGCGGAGGTGCACCTGTTCGCCGGTAAGCCAAGAGATGGAAAGAAAAAGAGTAAGGCAAAAAAGGAACAGGACAGCGCCCCGGTACACACCTATGAATCGGCCTCAATGAAAGCGGTCGAGATCCTCAAGCGGCTCCCGCAACTTCCCGATAATTCGCTGGACGCCAGCCCGAAAGCATTTGCCGATCTGGGAAAGCCCGACGACACCCTGACACCCAAACCCGCGGTTGTTGAGGTGACCGATATTCTTCTTGATGCCTGGTCCATGACCACCATCGTGGAACCGATGCCGGGTCGGCCACCGGTGGCCGATTGGCTGCGCGGGATCGCCGATGAAATGCCGGACACCACCATCGCGTGGCGGGCGGAATTGGATGTGGATGGATTTGGTGACCTGGACATTGATGATATTGAGGAATGGTTCGATGCCCACCGCGTTTTGCCGCATGAAACGCTGACCATTCCAACGGATAAGGCAGCGAAACTGTTGGCGGAACGGTGGACCAATCTGGGCGGCAAGATCCAGGAGGGTGCCGGGAACCGCCCGTGCGTGATCGATCAAGGCGGCCTGCGAAAGATCACTGTCGAGACCTTAATCGAGCGCCTTACAAAAAAACCGAGGCCGGATACGCGGGATATTCTCAACACTGACATCATTCTCCCCGCATCTTTCGGCGGAATTGAGCGCAAGCGCGGCTTACTGGACCCAAGGGCACCAAAGCCGGAGCCGGATTCCAGCGCCGAAATACTCGCAAAAGCCCCTGATGTGGCCGACGAACAACTACCAAAAACCAACCGCCGGTATCGGCTGATCAAAGTGGGCGAATCAGTGGAAGCGCTTTGCGGCGAAAAACCGAAGGATTCCGATGATTATTCCAAGTTCGTGCTGAACCTGCCATCCTCTGACGATTCCGTGCGACAACTTATCAGTTTAGTGCCAAAACGCGACCGTCCGGAATTTGGATCCCAGACGCAGGGGCTCACGGGGCACGTCACCGCAGTTGAGAAACATGCCGACGAGATCGCCAAAAGCCTTGCGTTGGAGGCTCCTATTGCGGAAGCGCTTCGATTGGCAGCGAAATGGCATGACCACGGAAAGAATCGCGAAATATGGCAAAGCGCTGTCGGCGGCAGCATGGAGAATCCACTGGCGAAGTCCGGGGGGCGCATGCGCCCCATTGCCGGCAATTATCGCCACGAGTTCGGTTCCCTGTGCGAGTTTATCGAGGGCGACGGCGATCGCGACCCGGAAATATTTGACCTGGCGGCGCACCTGATCGCCACGCACCATGGCCGCGCGAGACCACATTTCCCCAAGGGCGGATTTGATCCGAAATCTCGCGCAAAATCGCCTGAGGTGGCCGTTGGGGCGATGCGTCGCTTTGCCCGTTTGCAGCGCAAATATGGCCATTGGCGGTTAGCTTGGTTTGAGAATTTATTGCGCTGCGCTGACGCCTTGGCATCGGCAGAAAACGAAGGGGGAAAAACAGGTGAATAAGCCGAATCCGAATATCGTTGTCCCCGTCGACCTAACCAACCCCGGGCAGTTCTTCGCCTGCTGCGGCCTGCTAGAATTGGCTGATCGACTTTGGCCGGGGGCGGAGGGGTGGTTTACACAAACGCAATTTTGCATTGGCACAGCCGACCCAGGTAAGGTACTTGATGAACTATTGCAGAAGATCTTCTCCTGTCCCCTTAAGTCAACGTTTTCTACTGCGGACTGTGTACGACTGCAGGCGCTCGTCAAGAGGGAATCTGTCCTCAGGCCATTTGGCAAGGTTCTGCCAAAATCTGAGAGGACAGAGCGAAAACGGTTAGGCTCCCTCCGCACTGCTTCCGGATTCACCCTGGGATATCCCTTCAACATCAGGGTCGATTGGTGGCTTGACGACACTTGGGGCGGGGGCGAATTGAAAACCTGGGCTGGCAAGCAGAAAGTGGCTGAAATCGCCAAGGAAATTAAACACTCCTTGAAACCGGAGGTCGCCGCCGACCTTTTTGCCTTTGAGACTGTGATCCGTCGGCAATCCGACGGTGCCCCCATGGCTCCGCTAAGCTTTGACTCGGGCCGAGCCGGGACTGCGCAGGACATCGGATATTCCCCGGACAAAATTGGCCAGGCCCTGACTGCACATGTGTGGACGGAGTTCCTGTGTCTGATCGGACTGCAGCGTTTCGCGATTGAGCCCGTGGCAGATAGGCTCTTCAGCCTTTCAATGTGGTCGGTTCCTTTGCCAGTGGTGTGCGCCGCTGCCGCGGCAAAAGGGAAGATACCGTCGGTCGTCACCGCGCTGGCCAAGTTCAGGCTGGCGGCACGGGATACTGGAAATCGTTATAAAGCGTTTACTGATAATGTTTCACTTATTTGGAGACTACCATGAATAAGGATAATCCATCATCTTGGCTAAAGGATACCGACGCGGTTGCAATCGTGCTGCGGCAATACTTGCGTCCCGTCGACGGTTACGATGCCCCTATCTTTCCACCAACATTTGCGATGAGGCCATCCCCGCAACAGCGACATCCGTACAACATAGATACGCTTTCTGATGGCCGCAATATCTGCCTGATTGACAGCATTGCTTCGCAATCAAATCGAGTCGAACCGATATTCGACACCTTTTCGCCACGCATGGTTCCAAAAGTGACGGTGAAAGTGAAATCCGGAAAGGATGAGGAATCGAGGAGCCTTCTCGAAATTGGGCATCGGGTCGCCGATGCGGTCATCCGATTTTCAGATTGGGCCAAAACGGTTAGCGAAGCCCTTCTGCTGTATAGCGATGGCGACTCCTCTTCGCTTGCCCGAATCGCACCAACCTCAATTGTCTTCGGAGCATGGAACTCGCGAGATGGAGGCGAGAGGATTCCGCGATTGGTGCAATCGACGATCCGCGCAACTAACGTCGATGTCTTGACGCGCGCGTCGCAGTATGTGCCTCCCTTTGACTATAAGGAAGTCGTAGATGGCAAGGAAACGCCAATCATCAACCCGAAAACCAAGAATGACAAACTTTCGGGTCAGGGCCTTCTTGCGGTACCTGTCGTGACCATGCCGACGAAGGAAAAGAACAAGGAACTGGCATTTCGCGTGCATGGGGGAGTTCTCGTTAATGGCGACATCCGGCGCGATGCGGCCATTAATCTGGTGAACCTTCGCGCAGCGGGGGCTTCGGCTAAAAGCGAAAAAGATACCCTGAATTGTTACCTGCTAGGCCTGTCGCTGGTAGCCCTGCTTTATGAACAGGACTTCAACCTGCGTCAGGGTTGCCAACTCGTTCTTGACCCAAAGCGTGCTGAGCAACGAATGAAGGAAAATGAATATGGCCGGTATGCCGTTGCCCTCGTTAAACGTGATGGTACTGAGTCGGAGATCAATCTTACTTATGACGGCGCGCGGCAATTTGCAGAAAATGCAGCAAGGGCATTCAAGATTACAGAAGATGAAAAAGCTGTGCATTTCGATGCCGCCATGATGAAGGCCGCCATCAAGACCGACAGCGTTGACACGGATGCAGAGGAGGGTTAATCATGGGCGATTATTTTTGCGTGACGGTCCAATGGGTAACTGATCGCTACCACGGGGTGCGGTCCGATGGGGAAACTCCCGAGTGGCCTCCATCCCCTTTCCGCCTGTTCCAGACCCTTCTTGCGAGCGGCTTGCGCACAGGGTCGGAAAACGATGTCTCAGCCACGTTGCAATGGTTCGAAAGAAATCCCACACCAGAGATAATCGCCGCTAACACCGAGGTCGGCACCGCGCGAAACCACTTTGTCCCGGATAACGATAACTCGCTTTCACATCGGCGAAGTTCATTTCGAAAATTTCGCCCGTCAATCTTCGCCGGGGAATCTCCGCACCAGGTGTCGGTTCATTATCTCTGGGATGTTCAAATCAATGGCAGCTTGCCGATCAGGGAACTTACTAACTTGGTGAATTGCATCGGTTACTTTGGTTGGGCGGTCGATTTCGCGTTTGCCAGGGCTTTATTCGCCACATCTGCGGAGGTCAATAAAATTATCGGTACTCGGTGGACTCCACGCCCAGGGGTCCTACCGAGCGCCGATGCCCTTCGTGTGCCCAAGATAGGTTCCATCGACGATTTGCGACATCCCTATTCGAAAAGTGCACGCCGCGCAATGAATTTTGCCCAACGACGCGGCACAATCCACCCGAAAGTATTTGATCGCGTGGTTTATACCAGTTCCGAACGGCCACTTGGAAGACCCTATGAATTATTTAGCCTCTGCGACGCGGAAGGTGACCTTTCGCCGGAACCGCAGGCTAAGTTAATCCACGTCGCCGGCATGGCTCGGCACGCTGCAATCAGTGCAATGAAAGCGTATCCGCCCGAGGTTCCCGACCCCGCAAATTGGATAGAAACATTCGTCGCCGGGCACCGCAATGGCGACAACGATCACAAACAATTCTCCTATATACCGCTGCCCTCCATCGGACACGAACATGCCGATTGCGAGATTCGCCGCGTGATGATCGTCGCACCTTTCGGGGAAGATGCCAAACTCGCGCATCTTGCCGAACAGCTTGATGGCCACACGTTGGAACGCGAGGGGGGCGGCCTTGCCCCGATCCTCCACCACCTGCGCGGCGACGGTGTCACGGCGCAATACACCAAGCAATCCAGGGTTTGGGCAACGGTTACCCCCATCATTCTTCCCGGCCACGACGACCATAGCCCGGCCAAAACTAAAAAACTGCTGGAAACCGCGTTGCGACAAAGCGGCATTGAACAGCCCTGTGAATTCACATGGAGTGCCATGCCTAATTTCAAGAACTGCCTGCCCGCATATAAACATGACCGCCAGGGAAGGCATCTGGGATATTTCCGGCCCAACCACTTGGCACCATTCACCTTGGTTCACGCGCGTCTGACATTCCACCTCCCCCTCCCCGGCCCCATCATCGTTGGTGCCGGGCGGCATTGCGGGTTTGGGATTTGTGCCGGGGTTGCGGACGCGTGTGATGCGGATTGTGACCGGCCGCGATAGTCCCCGCAGCCGTGTGGCGCGGGATAACCCAGGGGATTGGATGTTTTAGCGACGGATGACGGTTGGGATTGCGGATTTCAGATGTCAGATTTCAGATTTCAAATTTGAGATTGCCGCGTGGGGATTTGACATTCTTGGGCAGTGGTGGGAGACTACCTTCCATATTTGAGATATGGGATTTCAGATTTCAAATTTCAAATTTCAGATTTCAGATTTCAAATTTGAGATTTCAGATTTCAGATTTCAAATTTGAGATTTCAGATTGCCGAAGGGAGTTTGAGTGTGACTTATCAACGATTTGAGGACTTGCCGGTCTGGCAGGCCGCTATAAAACTTGGGGTTGAGGTCTATCGCCTGACCAATCCGCGCTGGTTTGCGGATAAGGCGGACGTGCGCGATCAGATGCGCCGGGCGGCACTTTCGGTTTCCAATAATATTGCCGAGGGATTTGAGCGCGGCACCACCTCCGAACTGCTGATGTTCCTGTATATCGCCCGTGGTTCGGCCGGTGAAGTTCGCAGCGGCTGCCGATTCTGCGCCCTGCTGCTGGAAGAGGCGGTCAGATGCGACACCACCGATATGCCGTCGCAAATTGCGCATTGCGTGACTTCATGTGAATCCGTCTCGCGGCAAATCCGCGCCTGGGCGCAAAGTCTGCAGGATGGGGATATTCCCGGCCAGCGGCATCTTACCGCCGAGAGCAAACAGAAGTACCACCAGGCACAGCGGGCCGTGGACCTTGACGCCCATATCCGACGTGTGACGGAAGAAAATATTCAACGATCCATGCGGCAGATGTCCCCGACTCCCCAAAGTACCCCCGACCAGGCGTGAGAACGGTTATTTGAAATCTGAGATTTCATCTATTAAATTTCAGACCCCAAATTTCAAATTTCAAATTTCAAATCTCAGATTTCAAATCTCAAATTTCAAATTTCAAATCTTCCACACACCGCGTTAATTATCGGCCGCTGGCGTCCTATAATTACAAAATATTTGCTATTGCCCCCATCCATGTTCTATTCTTGATAGGGACACGCAGCATGACGAACTCAACACACACCACGGATGGGCCGATGGCGACCCTTGTATGCGTGGCGTGACTTTGTTTCGGTATTGCTTCGCCATTTGTCCTCTCGGAGGTTGAAACATGGACGAATACTTGTGGCCCGCCCGGCACGTCGCGGAATTCGCATACTGCCCCCGGCTGTTTTATTTCATGGAGATTGAGGGTATTTGTCTGCCGAATGCCGACACGGAAAAAGGCCAGGCCGTGCATCGGCGCGTGGACAGGCCCAGCCACAATGGGTCGACCGCTGAACCTGCCGCGGCCGAGCCGCCGGATCCACAGAAGCCCGCTACGGTTCGCAGCCTGGCGTTGAGCAGCCAGAAGCTCAACTTAACCGCCACATTGGATTTGGCCGAGCTTTCCGGCTCGGAGGCTGTACCGGTGGAATATCGCAAGGGACGGCCACAGTATAAGACGCTGGTTCCGCCGCCGGACGACCCCGGCGAGAGTGAAGACCCGCCGCTGGCACCGGCCATTCCCTGGCCGACGGACCGCATTCAACTGGCGTTTCAGGCGATGCTGCTGGAGGAGGCGGGGTACCACGTCAGCCATGGCGTTATTTATTACGCCGCGGAAAAGCGTCGGCTTGATGTACCGATTGACGAAGCGCTTAAGGCCGAGGCCCTGCGAACGCTCGCCGATGCCCGGACTTGTTCCGCCGGACCGCGCCCGGCCCCGCTGGTGCATGATGCACGCTGCCTGCGCTGTTCGCTTCAACCGATATGCCTGCCGGACGAAGTGCATTTCGCCCGCGAATCGGACGAACCGCCGCGGCGAATATGGCCGCCGCGCGATGATGCCATTCACCTGGTGGCCCAGCAGGAGGGCGTTAAGATCGGCGTTTGCGGACAGGCCATGCGCATCACCGATCGCGACGGGAAACTCGTGCGCGAAGTGCCGCTGGCCAATCTGGAGAGTCTGGCGGTGCTGGGCGGCGTGCAGGTTTCCACCCAGGCGCTGGGCGTGCTGGCGGATAAAGGTATTCCCGTGGCCTATCTTTCCGCGGCGGGTCGGCTTATTGCCATGGTGGATCCGCTCGACGCGGTAAGCGCCCATATTCGCAAGGCCCAGGTGCGGAAATTTGACGACCCGGCCGGGGCGCTGGAGCTTTGCCGCGCTCTGGTGGCCGCGAAGATCGCCAACCAGCGCACGCTGTTGATGCGGAACCGGTCTGACCTGCCGGATCAGGCGGCATCGGACATGCTGGATCTTTCACGCCGGGCGATGCTGTGCCCGCAGGTGGATCAATTGCGGGGTCTGGAAGGGCAGGCCGCGGCCATTTATTTTGCCCACTTTTCCGGCATCTTCAAAAGCCCGTTTAAGGAAGCGTTCGACGCCAATGGCCGCCAGCGACGGCCGCCGCCGGACCCGGTCAATTCCATTCTTTCGTTCGCTTACACCATGCTCGCCAACGATTGCATTTCCGCGCTGCGGCTGGCCCGGCTGGAACCCACGATTGGGGCATTTCACGTATCCCGGCCGGGCCGGCCCGCGATGGCGCTGGACCTGATGGAGCCGTTTCGACCGCTCGTTGCGGATTCGGTGGCCATTTCGGGTTTCAACAGGGGGGAATTCGTAGAAGGATATTTTGACCGCACCGCGGCGGGTTGTGCCATGACCGACGCGGGCCGCAAGGCCTTTTTCGGGGTCTATGGCCGTCGGATGGACACAGAGGTTACTCATCCGGTTTATGGCTACCGGCTGAGCTATCGGCGGATGATTATGCTGCACGCCCGGATGATTGCCGCGTGGTTGATCGGCGATGTGCCGACACTTTCTTTCCTGGTGACACGTTGAGGTGGTTTATGCGTCGCTGTTTTCTGGTTTGTTATGACATTCGCGAGCCAAAGCGCTGGCGTAAGGTTTTCACGGCCATGAAGGGGTTTGGCGAGCACTGGCAGTATTCGGTTTTTTTCTGCGTGCTGAAGGATATTGATCGTGTACGTATGCAAACCGAATTAGAGGCGGAGTTGAACCTTCATGAGGATCAGGCCATTATGATAGATCTTGGGCCGGATGAGAAGGCCGCGCGCGACGCGGCGGTGGTGCTTGGTGAAAGTTTGCCCAAGGCCGAAACGGGCGTGGTGGTGGTTTGAGTTCTGTTTTTGGGGGGGAAGGTTTAATGGGAGCGTACCGCGGGTGGCCGCGTGGGGGGGGGTGTAACTCCTATTGTTGGCGGTTTTGGGTTAGGATTAGAGGCGGAAAGCC
>JAJYZF010000129.1 GCA_021800165.1 Planctomycetota bacterium
CCGCACCGGGGCGAGACGTTCAGGGCGATCCGGAAGAAGGAAATAGGGTGGACGTATCGGAGGTTACAGGCTGAACCGGCGGTTTTACGTGGATATGGGCGAAGCCGGCCGCGGTCAACTGTCGGCCTTTGGGCGTTCGCCGTAAAAAGCCTATTTGCAACAGGAATGGCTCCACCACATCCTCCAGCGTATCCGCTTCTTCGCCCATGGTGGCGGCCAAAGCTTCCAGTCCGGCGGGACCGCCTTCATAGTCGCGCGCCAACACCCGCATAAATCGACGATCCAACTCGTCCAGGCCCATCTCATCTATGGCTTCCAGATTTAACGCATCTTGGGTAATGGCCGGAGTTAGTTGGCCCTGCCCCCGTACCACGGCAAAATCACGCACGCGGCGCAGCAGGCGATTCACCACCCGCGGCGTGCCCCTGGCCCGATGCGCCAGCAGCAAGAGGGATTTTTCTTCGGCCGGCAAGTTCAGAAGCTCCGCCGAGCGTCGCACGATTCGCAGGAGATCTTCCGGAGAATAAAAATTCAAATGATGTACGATGCCAAACCGCGATCGCATCGGTCCGGAAAGCAATCCCGCTCGCGTAGTGGCGGCAATAAGCGTAAAGGGCTGAATTTCCATGTGCATGGATTGGGCGTGCGTGCCCGCACCCATCATCACATCAATACAGTAGTCCTCCATGGCGGGATACAGATATTCTTCGACGGCCGCGGGAATGCGGTGGATTTCATCAATGAAAAGGACATCCCCGCGGCCCAAGTTGGTTAAAATGCTCACCAGGTCGGTCGGACGCACAAGGGCGGGGCCGCTGGTAATGCGCGGCACCGAACCGTTGAGTTCCGACGCCACGATGTGCGCCAGCGTGGTTTTTCCCAGTCCGGGAGGGCCGTGCAATAAGACATGCTCCATCGCTTCATGCCGCGTCTTAGCGGCCTGCACACTGATGCGAAGTTTTTCAATAAGCTCCGGCTGACCGATGTAATCGCCGAGCTTTCTGGGGCGCAGCGTTAACTGTCCGGAGCGAGAGGGTTCATCCTCCGGAAGTGGCGCTGCTGTGACGATTCGCTCTCGAGCCATAGCATCTCCGAGTTCGCTTTAGACGCTACCAGCCTTCAGGCGGTAGGCGGCACGGACGATATCCGCGGTCTTTTTCAGTTCCGGGTCCGCCCGGCATGCCCGATCCACCCAGTTTTCAGCCTCGGCCCGCCGTTCGCCCAGGGAAACCAAAGCGGTAATGGCCTGCTCCAGTTCATCAGGGCGCGGCGCGGCCGAGTCCACCGATGCCCCACCCGCTCCGCCAGTCGCAAAACGGTCCACCTTGCCGGACAGCTCCGCAATAACCTGTTCGGCAGTGCGCTTACCGATTTCCGGCAGGCTGGTAAGAAATTTGGAGTCTTTGCGGCAGATGGCAGCGGCAATCTGGCCTACCGGCGCGGTGAGCGCCCGCAGCGCCCGACGCGGACCTATACCTTTAACCGTAATAAATTTTTGAAAAAATGCTTTGTCATCGCTGCGCAAAAAACCCAACAGCCGCGGCGCAAGCTGGCCGAAACTGGCGTTACCCTCGATATATTCAAGGGTAAAAAACAGACATTTCTCACCCTGATGAGCCTGTAAGTGCTGGATATCCACGGCGGGAACGTGCAATTCGTATGTGATCTCGCCCACCGTCACCAACACCGACTCGTCGCCAACCGCAGCAATGATTCCGTTGACTCGGGCGATCATGGAGCTTCCGTTCTTACATACCACCAGCCAGGGAGTTAGTATAAGCGCAACTATCGCCCATGGCCACCGCCGCAAAATAACCCCCACGGTGCCCCAGCGAGCCGCCGGCACCACTTGCCCAAACCTTTATCTTCTGTTAATTTTACCGTTGGTTTTTCAGCCATCGCGAGTTGGAGTTCTTTAGAATGGCTTTGCGACCGGTACTTGTGCCGCTTGCAGTAAGGTTGAATCGGGATTTGTATCAAAGTGAATGAATCGGCTGGATTTAAAAACCAATACTTCTCACAAACAGAGCCATTGATGTCGGCTACAGAGGCGATCCCGTCGGCGGGAGAGTCCGATACGGTAGAAGCCCTACCGGAATTTGCCGCCCGACGCTCGACCAGCTCTGACACATCGAGTCTTGACGAAAGCCTGCGTGCCGCCGTCGATTGCCTTTTACGCCAACATAAGCCGGACGGTTATTGGGTGGGAGAACTTCAGGGTGATAGCATCCTGGAATCAGAATACATCTTAATGAAATTTATCCTGGAGGAGGAAAATGACCCGGATCTGCCACTGATCGCCAATTACCTCCGCCGGCTCCAACAGGCGGATGGTGGATGGAATATGTTTCCGGGCGGAAGTAGCGACCTTAGTGGCACAGTCAAGGCTTATTTTGCATTGAAGTTGATGGGCGACGATCCGGAAAGCCCGCACATGCGAGCCGCCCGCAACGTGTGTCGCGAATTAGGTGGCGCAGAACAATGCAACAGCTTTTCTAAATTTTTTTTGGCGGCGCTAGGTCAAATCAGCTACAACGCCTGCCCTAATATTCCCCCGGAAATAGTGCTGCTTCCCAAGTGGATTTACTTTAACCTTTATGCCGTTTCCGCTTGGAGCCGTACGATGATTCTACCGCTGGCCATTGTCAGCGCTCATCGCCCGGTGCGTAAGCTCCAGGCCAAACAAGGTATCACTGAGCTATTCAACAAACCCGCCGCCGCGAACAGTTCGGCGGGGCGGCTGCGCGGGCTGCCCAAAAGTTGGCGGGAGATGTTCTTGTTGCTGGATCTTTCGCTGAAGCGCTATCAAAAAACCGCCCTGACCCCGTTGCGTCCCAAGGCCCTGCGCGAAGCGGAAAAATGGTTGGTGGAGCACCTGCAAGGCTCCGATGGCTTGGGCGCGATTTTTCCGCCCATGGTCTACATCCTGATTGTATTTAAAACCCTCGGATACCCCAGCGATCATCCGCTGGTGCAAAAAGCCCAACGCGATTTGAAAGACCTTTTCATCCGCCAAGACGATACCATCCGCATTCAGCCCTGCTGGTCGGCCGTATGGGATACCGGCATCGCGCTCAACGCTCTGGCAGAGTTCGGCATGGCACCCGATCATCCCATTGCCGGCAAGACCACAGAATGGCTGTTGGCCAAGGAATGTCGCACCGCCTGCGACTGGACTAAAAACTGTCCGGATGTGGAACCCAGTGGATGGTTTTTTGAATTCGCCAATCCGCACTACCCGGATGTGGATGATACCGCCATGGTGGTCATGGCCCTGCGTCGTCTGGGCGGTAAGTCCGCACAAGCGGCACTTAGCCGCGGCCTGAACTGGCTCTTGGCGATGCAAAATGACGATGGCGGCTGGGCCGCTTTTGATCGCACCCGTAACCGGCCCATTCTGGAACATGTGCCCTTTGCCGACCATAACGCCATTCAAGACCCATCGTGCCCGGATATTGCCGCCCGGGTACTGGAGTGTCTGGGACACAACGGCTTTGATTATCGTCACCCGGCGGTCATGAAGGCCGTGCGATTTCTACGCGAAACACAGGAAGCCGAAGGTTGCTGGTTTGGTCGATGGGGTGTGAATTACATCTATGGTACCTGGCAGGTGCTCACGGGCCTGCGTCTGGTAGGCGAACGCATGGACCAACGCTTCATCCGTCATGCGGCCGACTGGCTTCGATCCTGCCAAAAGGCCGACGGTAGCTGGGGGGAATCCTGCCAGAGCTATGATAATCCAAAGCTCAAGGGTCAAGGTCCCAGTACGGCTTCCCAGACGGCTTGGGGAGCTATGGGACTTATGGCCGTGGATGGTCCGCACGATCCATCTGTTAAAAATGCGATCCATTGGCTGATGGATCACCAAACTCCGGTAGGTGACTGGGAAGAGCCGTGGTTTACGGGAACCGGCTTTCCCCGGGTGTTTTACCTTAAATATCATTTGTACCGGCTTTACTTTCCACTGATGGCTATAGCCCGTTTCCGTCGGCTTGGCGGAAATGCACGCCGACGCTGATGCCGACACAGATAACAGCCGGAAAATGAGATCATCGCCGGTGGGCTATCCGCCGGGATCTCCTGCCACCTTATCCAACAGTGCCGGCCAAACCGAAATGGCCCAACGCCAAGGTAGCGCCCCCTACAGGGTCAGAACCACGCATTGCAGTCCACCACGCAAATGGCCGGCGCTTGACCAAAGTGCTAAAACCTCCTGTAATTGGTACCATGTTGGCCGGCCCAACATAACGTTGCAGCCCGGCCTCGTTTGGAAAGTATGATATGCCGGTGAATAGACTATGGTCAGCGAGCGCTGCATTATTATCTTTTCCGGCCGCGTTCAGGGCGTGGGCTTCCGCCTCACCGCGGTACAATTTGCCCGCCACCGCCCGCTGGGCGGAACAGTGCGCAACCTGCCCGACGGCCGCGTGGAACTGGTTTTGGAGGGAGATTCGGCGGAAATCCGCGGTTTGTTGGCCGACATCCAAAGGCATTTTGAAGGATTCATCCATGATGTAACCCATAGCACTGAAAACCCCGTAGGTTTGGCACCACCGGTTCGTATTGTTTATTGAAATGATTGGGTCAACAAGACCCTGCCTGGAACAAAATTCATGCCGAAAAAATCAACCATCATCTATTTCGCGGTTCTCCTGGCGTTGGCCTTGATTTCGCTGGGATGTTGGACTTATTGGAATCATCTTATTGACATGGCCTACCACACGGCCAGCGTTTCCGAGACCGCGTCCAAACACAATCATGGCGCTGCCGGTGCCTATGCGAATGTCATTGCCACTTCCGCCGACAACTGGCGGCTGTGGTTCACACTCTCCTTCTCCCTGGCTGGCGCATGGCTGGTTCCCGGAGTTGTGGAGTTTTTAATCCTGCCTTTGCTGGGTCTTTCCCGCCTGGGGGCTATCGCTCGCGTGACCTACTACGAGGCGCTGCTGCAACCGTTCACGCTGATTGTATTTTTGTTGTGCCTGGCGGCGATCGTCATCACGGCGTTCGTGCCCTTCAATACCTTCGGCGATGATACCGAAATGTTCCGCGATGTGGCCTTGTCGTTCGTGCTGATGTTTTCGCTGGTAATTATGGTGTTTGCCACAGGCAAGGTGGTGGACGAAGAGATTGAAAACCGTACTATGCTGACCCTTATGAGCAAACCGGTGGCCCGCTGGCAGGTGGTCGTGGGGAAGTATTTGGGCATTCTGTGCCTGATTTTTGTGGTCATGGCCATTACCACCATCTGCACCGCCGGTTGCGATTATCTGCGTTTTTTTTCGGACAAGCGTATCGATCTGGATGTCAGCGACTTGGCGCAAAAGCAGGCTCTGTTCTGGAGCAATGTAAGCAGCGTTATTGCACTCTTGCCAGCCTTTATCATGCAGTTTATGGAAATAGCCACACTGGCGGCGATCAGCACGGCCATTTCCACACGTTATAGTCTGGCGCTCAATATGACGGCCATTGTGCTGCTGTACATCGGCGCTAATCTGACGCGCTTTATTCCGCTGCTGAATCTGGGTAATCCATGGCAGACGATCGTTGAAAGCATCAGTTATCTGCTGCCCTTTTTAAGTAATTTTGACATCAATCAGTGCCTGGTGTATCGCCCCATCAGTATGCCGGGCCACTTCATTAAAGATGCCCCCACCATCGGCCAGATATGGCAATACGTGGCTATTTCATGCACGTACGGTATGCTGTACATTGGCGCGGCCATTGCCCTGGCCATCGCCATGTTCAGAAATCGCGAACTCACTTGACCGGCGACGTAACTTCGCTCCAGGTTTTGGGCGTCTCCCAAACCTTGACCGCCGCCAGCCGCACCGCTCCACAAAAGCCGTCGGCAAGTTTGTCATATATCACCTGGGCAATGTTTTCGACCGTAGGGTTGAGAGTGCGGAATTCTTGGCAATCCACATTTAAATGCTTGTGATCAAAAATTGTGATCACACGCTGGTTGACTATTCGCTGCAATTCGCCCACCGGCATAATCAGTCCCGTGTGCGGGTCCGGCTCGCCGGCAATCACCACTTCAACCTCGTAATTGTGCCCATGACCACTGGGGTTGTTGCACTTGCCAAATACCTCACGATTGACCTGCGCCCCCAGTTGCGGGCTATGCAGACGGTGAGCTGCGGAAAACTCAAAGCGTTCCGATAAACGTACCATAGGCAACTCCGTAGGCAAACAAAGATAAGACAAAAACGGACTTAGCTCCAACCGCAACGTGTCGAGCCGACGGGGGTACAACTTCTCTACCAGCAAGCCCACCATCGGCGAAAATAAATCCGCCCCGCCCCAAGGTCGTCCCGGCAGCGACATATTGCACCAATACGTGTTGATCATCGGAACCAGATGGTCACGCAGCAATTGATCCATCAGTTTGATGTTCATTAACATGCCTGTGGCCGGGTCTGGTTGCCCCTCCACAACGGCCCCCAATGTAAAAAATGGAGCCAGCCCCTCCAGGGCCGGATGGCCGGCAAAGTTATTGATCCCATCTGCCGGCACCTCCGCGGCCTTTAAGGAAAATCTAAGTTCTCGCGACAACCGCATGCGCCACCCACTTGTATCTACAGCCCTTGCACCTGGGCAAAGTGTCTGTGTTATCAGCACTTAAATGCTTGTCCGGCGCAAAGATTTTGGCAAGCACCCCATCATTTCCTCAAAGCCATCTGCCCACGCACCGTGCCGGTTTACTCCCAGCTCCCAGCCCCAGCCGTGCCAAGCTTTCCTGTTCCCCTCCCCACGCATGGATGCCGAATTCTCCCGAAGCATCGGGACACCGGCGACCCATCCGGCTTCTCGTGCCGCGCTGCGCCATTCACCCATCTCCCCCATCGCGTCTTTGGCTGCGGCGCAGCGGCACCGGGAGATTCACAGCTTCAAACCCGAGCGCGGCGGGGTGGAAGGCGACTGTGGGCCAACGCCCGGGCTTCCGGTCACGCCGGTATTGGGCCGCATGGCTCCAGTCGCGATAGCTCCAGAGCTCATCATACTTTGCAGCGGGTGGCCAATGGCCAAGCGTGTGCCGGCACGGAAGCGCTCCGCGGTCACCAACATCACCACCATAGCCAGCATAGGCCAACCCACATACCGCGCCACGATCAGCAGCCGCGGGACAAACGGGATTCCCCGGCCGGGAGGCAGAAGGTAAACCAAACCCATGGTATGCAGCAATTCGTGCCAACTGTACAACACTCCCGGAATCGGAAATCCGTGAAAAAAATACTGCCATGGCAGCACCATAAAAAGCAAAATAACCGCCCAGTTAAGACTGCGCGTCAGATGCGCAACCCCAGGGGCTTGGGCGACGAGAATCATAATCAACGTAAGAAAAATCAAAATAGCCTGCGATGCGGCTGCCAACAAACCCAGAAGTTGGGTCACCGGCACGGTCAGATAATAAGTCGTCTCCCACTGGGAACGCAGATTCAATTCCCGGCCGGCCTTGGTCTGCACGGTCCAGCGGCTGATGCGAAACTGCCGGGCTGATGCCGTATTCAAATCGTCCAGCGAGTTCACCCCAGTGCCGCCGGCCGTGGCACGGGATTGACCCGAGACCGTGGTGGCGGAAAACGGCTGGGGCCGAACCCTGTGCGTAAGAGGCGCACGGATCACCGGGCGGGATGCCACAAACGGCTGGCGGGTGAATCGCATCAGCAGAAAACCAACCACTTGCAGCAGCACGCAGATGAATAGCAGTATCCCCAGCCAGTTGCGGGCCGAGCGCAGTGTTTGCAACGCGATGCCATAATCGCTGTACGGATGTACTGGAGCCGCCATTATCGTTTGCCTTTCTTTGCTTTTTTGTCTTTGCCCGTCCTTTTTTTCTCCGAACCATTTGCTGTGGTGGCCGCCACCAACGCCGCCAAAGCCAGCAGTCGAGCGTCTAATCCAGGACTAAATGGAATGGTCCGCAGACTCTCAAACGTAGA
>JAJYZF010000047.1 GCA_021800165.1 Planctomycetota bacterium
ACCTCGGCGATGCACTCTACAACTACACTTTCTCCGGTGATATCAATGGCTCGCCCATTTCCATGGCCAGCACGGGTGCCAACAGCGGCACCGGCGTGCCGGACCAATTGGTCAGCCAGATTGCCGCCGCCACCCCCGGCGAAACCTCCGGTGATTCACCCAACCTGGTGGCCGTTACCCAAAATAATTACGACTCCCAAAATCGCATTTTTGAAACCCTTACCTATAGCGTCGATCCCACCACCGGCAATGTCAGCCAGACGGCCCTAACCACCTATACCTTCTATGGCCCAAGAGGCAATGTCATCGAGACCGTTTCCCCCACGGGTCTGGTGACAAAAAATCTTTATGATGGGGCCAATCGGCTTTTTGAAACCTTCACCACCGATGGCGGAGCGGTCAATAACGCCGGAACCCCACTGCTCACCTATGCCGCCGCGAGTTCCGTCGCGGGCGATATTGTCATCAACCAAACCGCTTATGGCTACGATGGCGATGGTAACAATACCGAAACCGCCCACGCCCAGCGCTTCAATACCGATCCGATTCTGGGCACCTCCGCCGAAGGGGCCTTGTTTACCGCCGTAGAGAATTCCGATGGCAGTCTTACCATTACCCCCGCCGGCAACACCGATGCCAATTTAGCCGCCCGCATCTATTACACGGCCACTTATTACGATGCCGCCGATCGGCCCATCGCCACCGTCAACGCCGGTACCAATCCCGTGGGTACCAATGGCACCGCCACCCCATGGACCCGCCCATCCACTCCCCCAGCCTCCAGTCTTCTGGCTCCCGTCTCCTTGGAAAGCTACAACGCCGCGGGCTGGCTGGCCACAACCACCGATGCCAACGGCAACATCACCGCCGATTTTTACGATTCCCTGGGCCGGTTGACCGAGACAATCGCTTCCTACGGCACCGCATCCACCGATCTCAACCAGACCACCCTCTATACCTTCGACGGCCTGGGCGACCAAACCTCCATGACTGCCGAGGATTCATCCACCGGCAATCAGACCACGCAATATCTCTATGGCGTCAGCACTGCAACGGGGTCGAATATCACCTCGAACGATCTCCTGTATCAAACCGTCTATGTCATATCTCATCCCTTCTTATTCCATAACTCTGCATATTTTTGCCTTCCACAGGTGAGAATTATCCATAATTAGGTAAGCACGGCCATCATTAAATCCTAAGGGACCGCGCAAAGATAAATTCGTGTTTTACTGCCCCGAATTTTAGCTGCTGGCGAAGCACATACCCCGGCAACGAGCGAACAACGTCGCCGGCGGCCAAAAGGGTCAGCCGGAAAGTGTGAAGTTATTTTTGCCCGGTCCATTTAGCATCCAATTCGGCCATCGTTTGGCCTGATCGCAAGGCGTTCCGCCATGCCAATATTACGGCATGACCATGAGCGGCGTGTACTGATGACCTGATCGCCGGACCGCCAACGCTTCCATGCCTTGGCACCAATTGCTCCGTGGATCCAAAACCGGTGCGTCCAGATGTTCCCAAACGCTGATACGCCAACCGAATGTTCTTAACCGTGTGGCGCGCCGCGGGCTTGACCCACGCCGGAAAACAAGGACTGGTACATTCAGGCCCACACGCCTATAATGATTCATGTCTGTCCGTCACGTAAGACTCCGGCGTTGGTCCGGACCCGCGACCGGCGGTATGCAGGAGTCTATTTCGTGCCAAAGTTGAATCAACTGAAATTTCCTCTGCACAAGCGGTTGCGTAACGGCGAGTCTGTCCGCCTGCAATGGTTTTATCTGGTCGTTTTTGTAATTTTACATATCTTGACAATCGTGGCTTTTTTGCCGCTCTTCGTGCATTGGTCCTCCCTGGTAGTATTTTTGGTTATGGCATGGATTGCCGGCGGCCTTGGCGTTACTCTGGGGTACCACCGCCTGCTGACCCATCGCAGTTTTACCACCTACCGGCCCATTGAATATCTTCTCACCATTTTCGCGTGCCTGTCTTGGCAGGGCGGACCCATTCAATGGGTTGGCACCCACCGCCGGCACCATACGGAATCCGATGCTCCGGCGGATCCGCATTCGCCGCGCGACGGATTCTCGTGGTCACATTTGTTATGGATTGTTTATGCCAGTCGGCCCGGCACCGATCCATGGGCCTTAACCAAAGACATCCAGAGGGATCCCTTTCACCTCTGGATTGAGAAATATTGGTACCTGCCGCAATTTTTCGCCGCCGCTGTGCTTCTGGTCACGGGTTGGTGGTGGCTCGGTAGCCTGACGGGCGGAGTTTCCTGGGTACTCTGGGGCTTTTGCGCCCGGGTCGTCATTATGTATCATGCGACCTGGCTGGTAAACTCCGCGGCCCACAAGTGGGGATACCGTAACTTTGAAACCTCCGATGACTCCCGCAATAACTGGTGGGTAGCACTGGTATCCTTTGGCGAGGGCTGGCATAACAATCATCACGCCCAGCAGCGTTCCGCCGCCCACGGCATGAGATGGTTTGAGTTTGACATTACCTACCTGACCATCCGCCTGCTCCAAACCATGGGGTTGGCGTGGAAAGTGGTCTATCCGATTCGCCCCCGCAAAGCGGCGAGCCTGCCCGCGCACGGCCTCTCGGCGCAACAGCCGTCCAGCTAGAACATGTCGGCGTGTGCTATCAGCCGGCGCGGCGACGGGTGTAATAGGTCGGTAGCGGACTACCCAATTTTTTCCATTGGGCTATCACCGCCTCAGATTTACCCGCACTGTTGAGCACATGCAATTTGCGTTGCACCATGCTCACAATGGCATCACGGGCCGGTCCAAGGTAATTGCGGGGATCAAACTCCGCCGGTTTCGTCGCAAACACTTCCCGGATTTTCGCCGTCATCGCCAATCGCAGATCCGTATCAATATTCACCTTGCACACGCCATACTTTCGCACCGCCATGGAAATCTGATCTTCCGGAACGCCTTTGGCATTGGGCATCGCTCCACCGTACTTATTGACCAGATCAATAAATTCCTGCGGCACACTGCTGGAACCATGCATCACCAGCGGAATACCGGGGCAGGTTTTCATAATTGCTTCAATCCGGCCAAACGCCAGCTTGGCTTCATGTTTGAACTTAAAGGCTCCGTGACTGGTGCCAATAGCCACCGCCAGCGAATCAATGCCGGTTCGTTTACAGAAATCCGCGGCCTGCTGTGGATCCGTCAAAAACTTTTCGACGTTCTTTTCATACTCCGCCGCGTCCAATCCCACCACATCCTCTTCAATTCCACCCAGCATCCCCAGTTCCGCTTCCACCACCACGCCTGCTGCATGGGCCACCTGCACCGCCTCCGACGAAAGCCGGATATTTTCCTCATACGCATGATGGCTGCCGTCAATCATCACACTGGTGTATCCGTCGTTGATGCAGGTTTTAATCAGTTCCACCGTATCGCCATGATCGCAGTGAATCGCTATGGGCAATTCGGGATGTTCCTCCACCGCCGCGTCAATGATGTGCTTCAAATACCGGATGTTGGCGTATTTTCGAGCCCCTTTGGAAATCTGCAAAATACATGGACTTTTTTCCTTCGCGCAGGCATCAATAATCGACTGCGCCAACTCCATATTGTTGACATTAAAAGCACCGATGGCAAAGCCACCGGTATAAGCCAGGTCAAACATCGGCTTAGTGGTCATTAAGGGCATGGATTCACCTCATTTAGAAAAACAAATCGCCAATAACACCGGGATCACATTCTAGGCCAAAGGCACCGCCTTGCCAAGGATGTCTGGCTCAGCGCCCCCATCACCGGCAACAACCTCTTCCGCAAGCCGTTGCCCACGGGCCTCAAGACCCGGCGGGAAATGACAGGCGGCGGGATAGATAATCCTGTTTCATCGCGGCTTTTGCCAGACGCAGCGTTTCTTCCGCCAGGGCATTGGCCCGGGCTGTGCCCTCACGAAGGATAGCCAATATCTCTCCGGGATCTTTTTCGTAAACTGCGCGACGCAAACGCACCGGTTCAATGAGTGCCACCAACACCTCCACCAATTTTTTTTTGCAATCCACATCGCCAATGGCCCCAGCCCGATATTTTTCCTGCGCTTGGGCTACCCAGGTTTTATCCGGGTTGAAGGTCTCATGGAAAATCCACAGTGGGTTATTTTCAACCCGCCCCGGATCGGTCGCTCGCTTGCGATTCGGATCGGTATACATGGCCATGACCTTTTTGCGGATCGTGTCGGAATCGTCACTCAAAAAAATGGCGTTGTTAAGAGACTTGCTCATTTTCAGCAGTTGCCCCGATTCTCCGGGACCACCGGTGCCAACCAACCGCTGCACGCGCCCCAACTTCGGTTTAATAACCGGAAACAATCCGCCGGCCTTCACGTAGTCCTCATCCGGCGTCTGGGGATTCACGTCACAATAAATTTGGTCAAATCGCCGGGCCACCTCGCGGGTAAGCTCCAGGTGGGCAAGTTGATCTTCACCGACGGGAACCAGCTCCGGACGAAAGGCCAGAATATCGGCGATTTGGCCGATGGGATAGAGCAAAAATCCGAAGCTGTAATTGTCTCCTAGTTTTTTATCACGAATCTCATCCTTGAGTGTGGGGTTGCGCATGAGTCGGGGAAAGGGCACCAGCATGGCAAAAAAGAAGGCCAATTCGGCGATCGCCGGCACTTCGGATTGAATAAAGATGGTGCTCTTGGCTGGATCGATGCCCGCGGCCAGGTAGTCCGCCGCAATTTCCAGCACGCTTTCCCGTATCTCCGAAGGCTTTTCCGCGCGGGTGGTAAATGCGTGAACATTGGCGATGATGAAATAGCAATCAAACTCATCCTGCAGCTTCACGCGGTTTTCCAGGGAACCAACCCAGTGTCCCAGATGCAACCGGCCCGTGGGCGTGTCGCCCGTTAAAATTCGCGGTCGCGAGAAAGCGGGAGTGGATGTCATGCCAAGTCTCCGTGCTGCACCGGCGGTAGGTGCGATCAATTTCGCGGATATCCATTACCGCGGACGTTGACGGTTATTATCCGGTTTAATGCAGAGTTGTAAACTCGCTCGGTCAGACCATGTCCGCTCTCGGGCCGGTCCCCAGATACCTCCGCCGACCTCCCACAATATTCCAGAATCGGATATACTCCATACCGCCTTAGCACTATGCAAGGAAAACCAGGATGGACTCCGAATTACCAGTTTCCGCTTTTTCTCAAGCCCTGGAAACCTGCGAAAATTGCGGTCGCGTGATTGGCCGACTTGAACAGCCCTATATATTTCGGGAGCACGTCGTGTGCTTCAGTTGCTGGCAGGCCATCTGGCAGGCGGCCGAGCCGACTCTCGTGCCGTTCAATTCCCTGGCCGCCTCCAATGGCTCTGCAAGCCGCACAGACTCGCAAAACAACCTCTTCGAAGTCGCGGTGGAATCGGATCAACCGCCCGTCGCGGACATCCCCTCACTTTTGGAACGGTCCCAGGCCGGCGATGCCCAGGCCATGACGGTACTGGCCGACAGCTATGCCCGGGGCCACGGCGTGCCACAAAGTGATCAGGATGCATTTGGCTGGTATTTGCGGGCGGCGGAAAATGCTGTCCCCGCGGCCATGCTCAATGTGGCGGAATGTTTTGAAACCGGACGCGGCACCGGTGCCGACCCGGCCGCGGCCGCCACCTGGTACGAACGGGCCCATCGAGCGGGAAGTTCAGTCGCCGCAATACGTATTGGACGCATGTATGAAACCGGCCGTGGCTTGCGGCAGGATTTCTCCAAGGCTCTGGCGTGGTATCAAAATGCCGCCGCTGCCGACAATACCGACGCCATGAACCATATCGGTATGATGTACGATCTGGGACACGGCGTAAAACCGGATTCCGACCGGGCCATGGAATGGTACCTCAAAGCGGCCCAGCATGGTCACGCCGGAGCCATGACCAACCTCGGACTGGCTTATCACCGGGGCTATCAGCGCGGTGGGCAGGATTTTGCCCGGGCCATGAGCTGGTATCAAAACGCCGCCGCCGCCGGAGATCTACCGGCCATGGTGAACATTGGCACCATGTATGAGCACGGTCACGGCGTGCAGCGCGACTACGACATGGCCATGGTGTGGTACCAGCGGGCCGCCACGCGCGGTAGCGCTGATGCCATGGCCTATATCGGATCGCTGTATGAACAGGGCTGGGGGGTAAGCCAGGATTTTCAGCAGGCCATGGAATGGTACCGCAACGCCGTCGCCGCGGGCAGTGTGGATGCCATGGCAGCCATTGGTTGTATGTATTGGGCCGGCGCTGGCACCCCGCCCGATCCCGAAAAGGCGCTGGGCTGGCTGACCAAGGCCGCCCACGGCGGCAGCGCTCTGGGCATGTGGAATCTGGCCTTGCTTTACGAACGCGGAGAGGCGGTGGAGTGCAGCTATGGTAAAGCCGTAGAGTGGTACGTTCGGGCCGCCGATCTCGGCGATACCGATGCCATGTGCCGCATCGGCCTGCTTTACGAAAAGGGCGGACCGGAACTGGTGCGGGATCTGCGACGGGCACGCCAGTGGTTTCAACGCGCCTCGGTCGCCGGCGATGGCAATGCCATGTTTTTGATGGGCTATTTCCATGCCACCGGCAAGGCGGTACGTATGGATTATATGGAGGCCCTGGCGTGGTACATGCGCGCTGCGGAAGCCGGCAACATTTTAGCCATGCGCCAGGTGGCCGCCTTCTACGAGCGCGGCTTGGGGGTTCGCCGTAGCGAACGCGAGGCCCTGCGCTGGCACCGCATGGCCATTGACGCCCAGGAAGCCGCCGAACCAGCTTAAACCGTCGTTGGAGTACGAAAAATTGCCGCCAAAGCGTCGGCTGCGGGTTTGCGCGCACCATAAAAGTCGATGACGGAAGTATTCACCGGGCAAGGAAATGTGTCGTGCCCCATCCAGATGATAATTCCGCCACAGCGCGGGAACCGGGACTTGCAGGCACGCGCCGCGATAGACAATGCCTCGGCTTGGCGCTGCTGGCTCCAGGCAACATAGGAATCGAGACTCTCCGCGTTGCCGCCCGCGGCTATATAATCATCCCATTGGATCCACCAGGCACAGGTGTGCAGCCAATATGGATTGGCGCTGCTGCCGGGCCATTGCTGATCCAAGCCGACGGTGCGGATCAACTCCGCCGAGCAAGCCCCGGGCATGCCCGTTTCCGACCGAAACAAAGCGTCATCATTTCCCCAGTAATCAGACCATCCGGAAAGATTACCGCGGTGGTTCCACGGGCCATGAACATCGTGATGCAGGCCCTTGCCAAAATCTTCCTGGGCCGCCATAAAACGCGGCCCGGAGGAAGAAGACGGTAAAAATCGTCGCGTCGGATCGGCCCGCCGGACCAGATCACCAAGCATTCTCATCATGGGATGATCCAGATCCACCGGTTTGCCCGTGCCCGTCTTACTGCCATCCAAACCACCTTGCAATTCGTTGCCCCCGCACCACAGCAGCAGCGATGGATGGTGCTGGCGGCGCCGGATGTAGCCTTCGGCAATCGTTCGCATTTCGTCGATCGCCGCGGTGTCTTCCGGAGGCCAATTATCAATTCCGGATGAAGAAAGCGGAAATTCCTGCCAGACCAAAATGCCCAGTTCGTCGCAGATGTCGTAAAAGCATTGCTTTTCCAGAAAGCCTCCACCCCATACCCGCAAAATATTAGTGCCCATGTCCCGATACGTTTCCAGCCAGCGGCGATAATCCGCTTCTCCAACGTCGGCAAAATTCGGCCGCAAAGGTACCCAATTAAACCCCTGAAGAAAAGTATCAACGCCATTGATGCAGCACCGCCACGGTAAGGCGTCGGCGGGAGCCTGCGCACAAGGCTTCCACACAATCTGGCGAAAACCTATCCGGCGGGCGTGCCTGTCGAGAATGGTGCCATCCGCGTCCAGCAGATTCACCTCCAAGTCATAAAGAGTTCGCGGACCATTGCCATTGGGATTCCACGGTTCCACCGGCCCCGCGGCAAGGCGCACCTCCATCTGATTTTTCACGGGAATCAGGTGCCGCAGCATCGTCGCACCGGTTTTGGCTTTCAGGCCAATCTCGCAATGGGTCGCGGTGGTCCATGTCGCTCGCACGTCGAGCCTCAGATCGCCGGCTCGAGTGGCACTATCATAATCGGTGAACAATGTCAGGCTCTCGATGCTCTGACCATGATCCACTTCCAGACGAATGGAATCCCAGATACCGATTTGGACGATTCTCGGAGTCCAATCCCAGCAATAGTTGAATCGCGGCTTCCAATCTCTAATTCGCGAGGTCCAGCAAATTTGGCCCAGATAGTCCGGCACGCCTGTGAATACAATCATCAATTTATTTTCGCCGGCTTTCAGATGACCCGTCAGATCAAACACGTATGGTACCAGGCTACCACAAAACCGGCCCACTTCCCTGCCGTTGAGTAAAAGAACGCCGCGATAATCCAGGCCGTCACAACGCAGCAATTTTCGCCCGCCTTCAGCCGTCCATGTGGCCGGCACAATGGTTTGAAAAACCCAATGCCGGTTTTCCACCCATTCACACTCACGGGATTGCAGGCCAATGTTCCAATCCGGCAACAGACCGGCGTGGCGAAGGGTATGCTGCACGGAGCCGGGCACGGTGGCGGCCATCGGTTTAATCTCCGGTTCCAGGGACCAGCCCGTTTCCATGGATGCCGCCAGACGCCAGTGTTCGGGCCTCCAGCCGCTAAGTTGCCACGGGAGTGTTGCCAGATCGTAAATGGTTTTCATCACGTTGTATCACCTTACGGATAGGACGGCGGGTCACACCTGCTATCGCAAGCGCACGTATAACACGCGGTATTTTGGTCCGGTGTAATTGACGACAAACGGCGGCACACTCGCTCCCGCCACATTCACTTCAATGCGGTTGTAGCCTTCTCTTAGCGCCAGTGGCAGTACGTAGACCGTCCAGGGCAACATCTGCCAGTAACGCGTATCGGCGTGGGAGGAAGCCGCCAGAGCCGCGCCCAGGGCCGCGGCACCCAGCCCGGCCAGGGCCACCGTCCCGTTATTGCTGTGGGCACCGCTATCAGCGGCGATCAGACCGCCCGCTATCAATCCTGTGCCGAGCACCGCTTTGGTCTCGCGGATGGTATTCATCGTCAGCCAGCGTTTATCCTGTGCCAGCGCCAACGTATTGACCATGGCCGAAGCGCTGACACCTGCTACCGCGTGGTTGTTGACCCAGACTTGAATCGGCGGAATTGGGCCGACCTGCCAGGGAGCCGGGGTAAAAACCGTTTGTTCGCCATACCATCCTTTGGAACGGCGCCGCGGACCAAAGCCGTAATCCACAAAAACCAGCGTGTTCACCTTGGGGTCATACAAACGCTCCACAATCGGGCCAAGCGCGGGGTTGAGCTGGACGGCGCGATTGAAATTAGCGCGGGCTAGATTCATATCTTTCAGATGCAGATAACACACCCCCAACCCGAAATAACCCAGGGTGAAGTCGGATTCCACGCGCGCATAGCGCTGGGCCGCTGGCAACTTGGAGTTTGGATTGGCATATTGACGCAGGCGAAAAAGACTGTTGGCAAATGCGGCCCGGGCATTGTTGTATTCGCCCTTGATTAAGAAAATCAACCCCAGGTAATAATGAGCCATCGCCCGCTCAAAGGGCTGGCCCTTCCATACCTTAAACCCATCATACAAGATGACCGCACCCAGCACGTGGCTGCCCGTGTTCACATTCACAGCATTCATCACCCGATACGCTCGCATGAACGCTTGTTCGGCGTGATTCAGATTACCGGCCGCCAGGGCGGCTGAACCATACCGGCAATTGTTGAGCACATAATTCTGATTTTTTTTCTCCGTCAGCGGGGCCAGCACTTTCTCGGCCTGCGGATAATCCCCCAGATAATAATAGGATACCCCTTGCCGTACCTGCGCCGATTCCTGCGAGCATCCCGCCAGTGCCCAGAGCATCAACATGGCCAGCAGCGGTAGCAGCCTGCCGCCGACTCGTCGCGGACGGGGCAATAGGCCGCGCGCCGCGTCAGGGCCATAGCCTCGGCGGTTGCGGCCAACAGCACCGGTTTCATATCGAAAATTCATCAATTTGATCGCTCCAGTCGCAGATTCGCTGCCCGGCTCACTTTGCCTATTTCCGCGGGCATTCGCACCTGCTATCGCGTGGTCAATCCAAAAAACTTCCGTGGACGGCCTTCTTCACTTCATAAGAGCCTTCCCAGATTATTTGCCCCGTCCGAATGTTGGTCAACAAATAGGTGCAAAGATAATAATCACTGCGATACCGAGGCGCTACCTTGGTATCCGAATAAAACACCGCCCGCAAGGCATATTGTGCCTGGAGGCGGCGAATATCAGGCCCAAGTTGCGCCGCGCTCCAGCCTTGCCGGGCCTGAAGTTCTTTAAAAGTCTCCCGGTTGAGCACAAAAATAAAGCGCCTCCGCAGATCAGCTTCACCCTCCAGCAGCACCCGCACACGATGCAGAAAAATATCACCCTCGCCGCGCGGAATAATGGTATCAGTCATATTTTGCAGGTTGGTAAGCACAATCACCATCGGCCCGCGCGCGGTGATGGCCGCAATTTGCGGATTCGCGGCAATCGCCACCGCCATTTTATCCGTCATCACAATCAGATCATGCGATGATAAAAATGTCGACTCCATGTTGCGGTTCAAAGCCGTACCGCATCCGCCGAGAACAACCGGCAGCATCACCGCCACCAGCAGGCACGTGGATCGCTTCCTGAATATACCCAGCGCCGCAATGGCAAAAACCAATTCAGAAATTAAGCGTGCGTACTTCGTAATGGCCCTCCCAGACAATTTCACCCGTCCGCAAATCCACGAGTTGAAACGTGCACAGGTGGTAAGTGGTGGCCGTATTGGGCAAGTCATAGAAATGCCCCTTGAGCACATATTGCGGAATCATCAGGCCCTGTTGCGGAATCCCCGCCCGGCTGGATTGGCCAAATCCCCCGTTACCGCCACCCAGTTGCTTTTGTTGCAGTTGCACCGTGGTCTGCCTGGATTCCACAAAAGCCATGCGATCCTGGGCATATTGGTTCAAAATCGCCCGGATTCGCGCCACATAAATGGCATCATTTTGCCAAGGCTGGCTGGTGGTATTGGTTACACTGCCCATGACCACAATCACTTTGTTAGGGTTCTGGGCGATCACAGGGCATTTCAACAGGTCCGCGGCCATGCGATTGGTCATATCCACCAGATCACGTGATTGCAGACCTTGGTCTTGAGCAACGAATTTTGATACCCCAGGCCGCAATTCGCTGTATGGCTTTTGGCAGCCTCCTAGAAATAGTAGCATAAACAAGGCCAAGATCGCACCCCCCAATGCCCAACTTGAGGGCTGGGCCGCCAGACCGCCGTCCAACCGCCAAAATCCTGTGCTACCTTGCACTATCGTCTGCAATCGCTTTTGTAAAATTGTCATGCCAGCACCTTCATTACTAAGTAATACGCAACCCATGGCGTCCGGTTGCATTATTATTACCGCTGGGGCGGATGAGTCAACCGCGCCTGCCGACCGCTTTTTCGTGCCCATTCTGGCACGAACTCTTCCCATGCGTCAACAAACTTGATGCCCATGCCCAACACCGCCTGCCTGTAGGTACCACGCCGATTGCAATTTCTACGCGCCCTGGCTCTGCCAGCATGAAGTGGTGACACAATGGCCGTAGCAACGCCGGTTCGCCGTGGTTATTCAGGCTCAGCCAAAGATCCCGCCGCGGCTATGGGACCGCGCAAAAAAGAACGCGTTTTATGGTGCTGAAGCTTTGTCCGAAATTTTGTTACCGCTGGCGAGGCGTGACGGGCGCGCATACCCCGCCAGTGGGTCTATACGACCATCCCTGCCGCGACCGCACGGAAGCGGTTAACAGCTCTCAAGTTATTTTTGCCCGGTCCCTATGTGGAACTGCGCTATGCCAGTGGTATCCAGATGCGCATAGCCCCCGGCCCGCGATTGGCCCAGGCAAAATACGGAATGGCCACCACATTGACCGCACGCAGGATGTTGGCCTGTTTCAGCGGTTGATAAAGACGATTCTGCCAGTCCGTCCGATCGGGCACGACGCCGGCCGCCCGAATGGTGGTAACTCCGCCCAGAAGGTCCGGGCGGTCTTGGACCTCCAGCGGCTTGCTGGAGTCGATCTGCACATCCAATAACCTCGTCTGGCCATCACAATCAGCCTGTTCCACGCAATATACCAGCGGCCCACGCGTGATCGCCGCACAGTGGTGAATGCTCTCGACATTCGGATTTCCCGTCAGCAATTGCGGAATCATCGCCAACGTCAGGACTACAGTATCACCAGGTTTCCAGGCTCGTGTGATAATCGCATACCCGGACCGTATGTTAAGCCCCACCGCCTGCCCATTGATAACCAAGGTGGCCCGGCCGCACCAAGCGGGTATCCGTAAAGACAATTCCCAGGGATTGCTTTGGGTGTGTTCAATGGTAATAGCGATGTCGCCCCGCCACGGGTACGTAGTATCCATCTGCAGCGTGGCAAATGGTGTTTGCGCCTTGGCGGCGGCATAGTGGTGCCATTGAATACCCGCCCCACTGGTGGTGCAAAGGTAGTGGTGCAGCGCGGCCATAAGCCGCATCACATTCGGCGGACAACAGGCGCAGCCGTGCCATTCGGGCCGTTGAATTCCCCCGCGCGACAAGATCGGATTGACATAAAAATAGCGATCATGCCGCAACGATACTCCAGCAAGAAACGCGTTGTAGAGTGTCGTTTCCATGACATCCGCGAAGCGCGAATCCGCGGTGGCAAGCAACATCCGAAAATTCCAGAAAATGCTGGCGATGGCAGCGCATGTTTCGCAGTAGGCCGTGTCCGTAGGCAGTTCGTACTCATCGCCAAAGGCCTCTGTGCCGTGGCGAGACCCTACCCCACCCGTCAGATACATTTTTCCGGCGGTCATATCCGTCCACAACCGCTGCTGAGATTCCAATAAAGCAGCCTCGCCCGTTTCTAAAAATAAATCAGTAACACCCGCACACAGGTAAAGTTGCCGCACTGCGTGACCCACCACGCCCCGGGCCTCTCGCACCGGGACTTGACCCTGATAATAATCGGATCCGAAAATCCAGTGTTCGGATACCAGGGTGCGCCTTCCTCGAACATCGATAAAATAACCGGCCATTTCCAAATATGCTTTCCGCCGTGTGACGCGGAACAGTTCAATCATCGCCGTTTCTATTTCCGGATGACCGCAGCACGTTTCCAGCCGGCCCGGCCCAAAGACCGTCGTAATATGGTCGGCGAATTTGCAAGCCACATCCAGCAGCCGCTGGTCACCGGTAGCGCGGAAATAAGCGACTGCGGCCTGCATCAGATGGCCCGCGCAATACAGCTCATGGCCGAAACCAAGTCGCTTCCAACGATTGTGCGGTTCCACCACCTGGTAATACGTGTTGAGATAGCCATCGGACGCCTGCGCCGCCACGATCAGATCAATGGCCTGATCGGCCATTGCTAAGATCGACGCTCTGGGTTCGCGTTGTAATTCAAACGCGACCGCCTCCAACCACTTGTACAGATCGGAATCCATGAAAAGCGGGCCTTTGTAACTGCCCTGAATCCGCCCCGCAGCCAATGCCAGATTGTGAAAATTTCCCGATTGTTCCAACATCCGATAGCCATGGGGCAGGCCAACCTCGGCATTGCTTTGCTGACGCGATCGCCAAAAACCGTCGCGTAAAACGACCGATTGGGCCTTCAAGACGGCCAAAGGAGACGCCGAAACATCGATAGGGCCGGGGCCACAAAATTCAGTCATCGGTTATACTCCTGATCCTCGAACAAGCATCGCGCATTACCACAGCGTTCCGCCTTCCTCGGTATTTCATCCGACGCATGGCTTGTATGCAAGCACCCCTGCCACACGCCGTATCAGCACCGCCGGCAGGCCCATGGCCCTCCCATCACCTTCTCTCTCAATGGTGATTGAAACCGCCAGCGAGACCCAACCGGGCATTGTAAGCTCTGACACCATTGCGGGAACCCGTGCGGTTCTCAAGCGTCTAAAGAGCTGACCCGTGGTGGTGTAGCGGTGAATAAGGTCTGTTTTAAGGAGTTTCATCATGCGCAGGTCTTTGCAAGCAGGAGCCTTGGCGCTATTAATGGGCGTATGCCCGGCGTGCCAATCGCAGTGGGGACCCAACAGCGGCGGGCCTAAGGCCAATGGACTTGGGGCCGGCGGCAAGCAAGCTCATGCCCAGTTGACGCAGGTGGATTTATTCCCAAATGGCGTGGGCTTTTTTGAATATCAGGGCACGGTGGACGGCAACGCCAGTCAAAAGCTCTATTTTCGCTCCGGTCAGATTAACGATGTGTTGGCTTCGCTGGTTTTTCAGGATACCGGAGGCGGGCGCGTCGGCGAGGCGACCTTTCCATCCCAGGAGCCGCTATCGGTGACGCTGCATGGCTTGCAGGTGAACTTGGATGGAAATCCGTCCCTGGCGGCCATACTGGGGCAATTTCGTGGGAATTGGGTGACTCTGACAATTATCAAGCCACGGCATAAGACCATTTCCGGTCGCATTATTGATGTGCATCAAACCAACCTGCCGTTCCAGCCGCAGCCAAGGCCCGTGCCATGGCAGCCAGCCAACCTGATGCAGGCCCCAACCGGACCAGCATGGTGCATCAATTTATTTTCGCATGGCCATATTCGCGGCATAGCGCTGGCGAACGTGGCCGCGATTCACCTGGATAACCCGCGGTTGCAGCGGTCTTTTGACCGGGCCTTAAACGCGTTAGCCCGTCAGCCCAATCCACACAAGCGCGAGATTACCCTCTGGTTCCACGGAACATCCAGTCGCCTCGTGCGATTTGCCTATTTGTTGGAAACGCCGCTGTGGCGGGTTACCTATCGGCTGGTCATTCCCAGCGGCAAAGTCTTACCCAAAGCAAAGATGCTCTCGGAACCGGTGTTGCAGGCCTTTGCTATAGTATCCAACCAGACGGATATGAATTGGCGGCACCTCCGTTTGCATTTGCTGGGTGGCAAGCCGATATCGTTTATTGATGATTTGTATCGGCCCTTGTATTTGCCGCGACCGGTGGCACCCCTGCCATCGGGGGTTTCCTTTAAGCCGCAAACCTATGGTAATTCTTGGGGACCGGTGCTGCCATTGCGCGCGGGCAGTGCTCCTGGGGCCGACGCGCAGTTCGCGTTGCGCTCCGCCGCCGCAAAAGCCGGAATCGCGGAACAACGCCGCCTCGAAATAGATGCCCTGCAAAATCAAGCTGGGAAACAGGCTCCCTTTAATCCACTGCAAGGGGTGCAGGCAATGGCTCAAACCGGGCGAACGCATCCCGCCTTCGATTATCGCGTCAGCGACGTCAGCATTCCACGTCAGCAATCGGCGATGGTTCCCATTCTGGTGGCACCCATTCAAGGGCGGCCGCTGGACCTGTACGTGGATCGTGGCTATGTCGGCCACCCGCTGCAAAGCATGCAATTGACCAATACGACGGGTAAATATCTATTGGCAGGACCGCTCAGCGTGGTGCGGCGGGGCAGCTATGGCGGCGACGTACACCTTCCCAGTCTGGGCCGCGGACAAAAACGCATCATCAGCTTTGCTGTGGATCAAAGTGTCAACGTGCGCCCAATGCCGCGGAAAAATGCCAGTGTACTAATCAGCGCGGAAATCAAAGACGCTACGTTGATTGTCGTACGGAACAGCACCCATCAATCGGGTTATCTGCTGGTGAATCGTGCCGCCACCGCCCGCACCGTGTTGGTGCGACAAAATCAAATGCCAGGCTGGAAAATTGTTACCCCGGCCAGGCACCCAGCGGCCCGTCATGGCATGGATCAGTTTGAGTTGACGCTCCCCGCCAACGCCACTGCCAAGCTGCCCATTGTGCGCACGCAAGCGCAAAGGCAGCTCTCGCCTCTCACCGCTTTGAAGCGCCCCGCGTTGCTGCAACTGATCCAAACGCCGCACCTGCCTGTGGCGGTCGTCACCGTACTCAAGCAAGCGGTGGCCTTAAGGAAAATTGTGCATCAGAAACAAGCCGCCCTCAATGCCACGGGCAGCGACGAAAACCGTGTCATGGCCTATCAGGCGCACCTGCGGGAAAACCTGATGGCCCTCAACAAGGCCAATAACGTGTATAATGCCATGGCGGCAGACCTGCAACGGCAGGAAGTGCAACTGCGGAAGTTCCGGCAAATGTCGGCGGCCGAGCGTGTGCGTCTCAGCACCGCCCAGGCGAATCTGGCCGACTTCTGGGAAAAAGCCCGCGTCGCCAAAACCTTGGCTCGTCCGGGAAAGTGAGGTTGACGCGGGGCACCGAAGTTTGAAGGAACACCTTTTATGACCCCAAAATTCTGGCCAAGTGCGGGTTTTGCGGCGGTGGTGATTTTGTCGTTATTGGGTGCCCACGCCCACGCGAATCAGTTTGGGCATATCTTGGTGATGCCTCTGGGTAAGCATTTGCAGGGCACGCGAGGATATGGATATTCCCAATACCGCTTTCGTCTGATGAATGTCGGAACTACAGAGCGCCGCGTGCGCTTGACGATACCCGCGGTAAGCGGCTCCGCTTCCGGCCCATGCCTTGCGGGTATCAGCGGCACGTACGATCTGCCGGCACATTCCGACCGGGTCGTTTCATTGTTTCAGCCCTGTCTACCGCTGGCCGGCCATGGGTTGGCGGTCTGGATTGATGGGGCGCGGCAGAGGAGAATAGTGCGGATTCCGCAGGTAAGTGTGGCCCCGTATGACGGCTCGGCCGTCAACAGCGTGATCCTGTTGAGTTCTGGCGTCAGCGGCAAGATTTATAGCAAGCTGCTGCGGCTGGCACACGCAGTGCCGTCCGCGCCAACGGGAGGCGTGGTCAACCCGTTGGCAAGCCCGTGCTTGCCGGTCGTGCGAGTCGATCAGAGCCGCCAACCGGTGGGTAATTGGAGCCGCTATTGGTTAGGCTATTCGGCATACGCGGCCCTGGTGGTAACGCAAGCGGATCTGCACGCCATGCCGCCACGGGTTCGCTCGGCGATATGGTCTTATGTCCAGTGCGGGGGCACTTTGCTGCTGCTCAATGGAACCAAATCCGATGTGCCCCGCGCATGGCGGAAGTGGCATCAATCCGGAAACAGCGCGACCACAGGCCCGGCCAAGGCTCTGCCATCCGCACCTCCCAGCACCTTCGACGTGGGTTTTGGATTATGTCTGGAGGCCTCAACGCCGGCAGTCAGACGGTGGAATAGCGCGGACTGGTCTCGCTTCTCGGCGTTATGCGGCCAACTGGCATCTGCCCTGCAAATGCGCAGTTCAACCACGGCCAACGGAATATTCGCGGTAGTACGTCATCTGACGCTACCCGTGCGCTCGCTGCTGGCTATTCTGGCAATCTTTGCGGTCGTGGTGGGGCCGCTGAATCTGCTGGTGTTGGGAGTTTTACGCAAGCGGATGTGGTTGTACGTCACCACGCCAGCCATAGCCCTGCTGTTTGCGGCTGCGGTATTTGTCTATACGGCGGCGGTGCAAGGCTGGTCGGGCGTTCGCCGTGTCACCACGTTCACCATCCTCAATCAAGCGACCCAGCAGGCGACAACCATCGGGTGGCTCGGTTATTACACGCCGCTCACGCCCAGCCACGGACTGCATTTTGATCGCCAAACGGAACTAACGCCCCAAGTGCGATGGGGGTGGAATGGCTTTCAGCGTGATCAATGGGGTGACTCGTGGAATTCGCCCGCGTCTTACCGGTACACAAATTGGACCAAAGGACAAAATCTTAATGCGGGATGGGTGGTGGCTCGTGTGCCGGCACTCTTTACGGTGCGTAAGGCCGCGCCTTCATCTGCCCACATTACCATCCACGACAACTCTCCAGGCCAGATCACGGCCGTGAATGCTTTGGGCGTGCCGGTTCGGCTAATTTGGTACGCCGATTCGGATGGGCGGCTGTTTCGCGGCGGGCCGCTGCTTCCAGGCATCATCACGCAGCTAAAACCCGCGGGCCACCTGCCAGCGCGGCCAGTTCAGCGTGGACTGCGGGCCTTATTTTTATCTTCCCCGTGGCCACGGATGATCGCAACGGCAGCCGTCGGCGGGCAGAATTCCCTTCACCCCGATTGCTATTTGGCGGTCCTGGGCAATTCACCCTTTATCGAGCCGGGTCTCGCTGGGGCAACCCGGCGGCCGGCGCCCTCTGTGGTCTACGGCATCGGACTGGGAGGCGATCATGCACATTGAGATCACGGATCTAAGCAGATATTTCGGCTCAACCCATGCCGTGGACGATGTCACCTTCAGCTTCAATTCTGGAGACATTTTTGGTCTAGTCGGCCCCAACGGTGCAGGCAAAACCACCACCATGCGCATTTTGGCAACCCTGGATGAGCCTACGACCGGTGATGCTTTCCTGGATGGCGTTTCGGTGGTACAGGAGCCGGAGCGGGTGCGCGGACAAATCGGCTTCATGCCGGATTCGCTGCCAACCCATCGGGATGTCTCCGTGCATGATTACCTGGACTTTTTTGCCCGGGCCTACGGCCTGCGCCAACGTCAGCGCATGGAGGCCATTGCCCGGGCGGAAGATTTTACGAATCTGGCGGGTTTGCGGCACAAGATGCTGCGGGCGCTCTCCAAGGGCATGAAGCAGCGGGTCAGCCTGGCACGGGCCCTGGTACACGACCCGGCACTGCTGATCTTAGATGAACCGGCCGCCGGTCTCGACCCGCGGGCCCGTATTGAACTGCGGGAACTGCTGAAAGCATTGGCGGAAAAAGGCAAGGCCATTCTCATCAGTTCCCATATTCTCACCGAATTGTCGCAGATGTGCGTTGGAGCTGCGATTATGGAGCGGGGCCGGTTGGTCAAGGCTGGACGGCTGGAGGACCTTTATCGCCTGCACGAGAGTGCCGACGGCAAGAACCTGCGGGTAGTGGCAATACGTGTAGCGGGCGACAGCCAGAAACTCCGGCGGATGCTGGCGGAAATGCCGGGGGTGGCGGCGGTGACTCCGGTCGGAGATTTTATACACGCCCGGGTGCAGGGCGATGAAAAGGCCTGCGGTGAATTGCTGGCGGAACTCCTTAAGCGCGGCTTGCAAATCCTGGAATTTAAACAAGTGAACGTGGGACTGGAAGACCTATTCATGAGCGTAACCAAGGGGGACGTACAATGAGTGTCTTTGGAAATGCGGTGCGCTTTCTCGATGATCACATCAATCCGGTTCTGGTCAAGGAACTGCGGCAGGCCGTGCAGTCAAATTTCGTCACGGTACTGCTTCTGGTGTACCTGCTGATCGACATTCTGGCGATGATGCTGGCCGTACTTTTCGACCACTCGCTCACGAGCAGTCTTCATGCGGGCGGTGACGTGTTTATGACTCTGGACACCATCTTGCTTGGCACATGCCTGCTGTTTGTGCCAACCTATGCGGGAATTCGATTGGCGGCGGAGCGCGCGGATCAAAACGTGGACCTGATGTTCATCACCACAATCCAACCCGGTGCGGTCATTTGGGGTAAAGCCCTTACCGCCTTGGCCATAGCCCTCCTGGTCGTGTCCGTGTGCGCACCGTTTATGATGATGACTTTTCTGTTGCGCGGCATCGACGTACCCACGATCTGCTTTGTAGTCGCGATGGATCTGGTGGTGGTGGGTGCCGGCGTGGCCGGCGCTTTGTTCATAGCGGCGCTGCCCATCCGGTGGCCGATCCGGCTGCTCTTGGCTCTGGCGCTGTTGGTCGGCATGGTTACGGCATTTTCGCTGGCGATCAGCGGAGCAGGTGGTTTGATTCTCTGGGGTGTGGGTAGCCGGATGGCGTCATGGCATTTTTGGATTCCCACGTTAATGTTCCTGGGGTTTATTCTCGCGGCTTGTGGGCTGCTGCTCTTTCTGGCGTGTGCCGCGTTGGCACCACAGGCGTCAGACCGGGCACGCCCCGTGCGCTTGTATGCGACGCTGGCATGGGCACTCACCGGGGCGGCCTGTGTGGTGGTGGCCCGAGCGCATTGGCCCCTGGGGGACCCCTCCGATTTCGGCCGGTCCTTCCTGCGGGCGTGGGCCAATGGTGCCATCGGCCTGCTGGCCATTGGTTTGGTTATCGCCGGCTGCGAGCGCGACGTCTGGGGATTGCGTCTGCGCCGCACTGTTCCACGTGCTCCGGCGCTGCGGCCTTTTTGGCTGGTTTTCAGCAGCGGTGCACTCGGTGGTCTGCTCTGGACAGGCCTGATGATTGCCGGAACGCTGGCTACACTCTGGTTTGGGATGCACCCGCATCGCAAACTTATGCCTCACCTGGTGCGGGAGATACACATCGACGTGGGCTTGGTATGCACGGTGCTCTCTTACGTACTTGTCGGAACACTGCTGCGCGACTACGTTTTTCGGCGCAAGGTCAACACCATGCTGGTAGGTGCGCTGGCCATGCTGCTGATGGCGGCGGGTTCACTTATTCCCATGCTCATCGCGGCTTTTCATAACCCCGATAGCTGGGGACTCACGGATACTCGGTGGCTCTTTCTCAACCCCATGGCGGGCATCGCCCTCGAAACGCATCGCCATGGTGGTGCTGCGGTTTATTCGATGGTGGCCGTCATCTGGTGCGGAATCATGGTTCTGCTGAATTTACCGTGGGCCGTTCGGCAATTGCGGGCCTGCCGTCCCGCCGCGGAAAATGTACCGCTGGAATCGCGCCATCAGATATAATGAAACCGGTGGCCGGCGCAACTACGCTTCATTTCGAGGTTCGTCATGAATGGACGTGAACGCGCCTTTGCGATTATGGCCGGCCAAGCGGTGGATCGTCCCCCGCTGATGCCGGTCAACATGATGTTTGCCGGCGACTTCATTGGCGCAAAATACCGCGATTATGTGCTGGACCATCGGGTGATGGCGGAAGGACAGATCCGCACTGCGGAACATTTTGATTTTGATCATGTTTCGTGCATGTCAGATCCATGCCGCGAAGCCGCGGACTGCGGCGCGACCATCCGATATTTTGAAAATCAGCCGCCCGCCATCGATGAAGATCATGCGCTCCTGACCGACAAGGCCGCTTTGCTGCATTTGCGCATGCCCAATCCGGCCACCGGCCGCCGGATGAGTGAATGTTTACGGGCGGAAAGACTGCTCAAAGATCGCGTTGGCACGGAAAAATTGGTGTTGGGCTGGGTGGAAGGCCCCTGCGCCCAAGGGGCGGACCTGCGCGGCATCAACCGGCTGATGCTGGATTTTATCGATGATCCGCGGTTTGTTCATGATCTCTTTGCCTTCGTCGTGCCCATGGAACTGCAATATGCCCAAGCCCAGATTGCCGCCGGGGCGGACCAGATCGGCCTCGGCGATGCCGCAGCCTCGCTGGTGGGGCCGGAAATTTATGAGGAATTCATTTTTCCCGCCGAAAAGCGGATGGTGGAAAGCCTCCACGCCATGGGTACCACCGTGCGCATGCACATCTGCGGCAACATCACCTCAATACTGAGCCAGGTGGGCCGCCTGGGCTGCGAAATCGTGGATATAGACTCGCTGGTACCTCTGAATCAGGCCCGGGCTGAGATGGGGCCACACCCAATTCTGTTGGGAAATATCGATACCGTACGCGTGTTGCGCAACGGCACGCCGGAAGGTATTCGAGCGGCCATTGCTGAGTGTCATCGGCAGGCCGGAAATAAGTATATCATAGGGGCCGGCTGCGAAATTCCGCGCGACACCCCGCACCGCAACGTGCAGGCTTTGGCTGATTATGCCCATGCCTGTGCCCGACCAACCTGATGGTCGCCGGGCGAAAACGGGGTCTGCCTGAAAACAGACAGGATCGCCGCCGGTAATAAAGCCAGCCATCAATCCAGCTTTTTCATAATCAGCAGATAATTAAAGCCGCGCAAAAAATAATTGCCTTCAATGGCGGCGGTATGCCAATGGTTGCGCTTCAGCGTGCGGTTGTGGCGTACCACCGCGACAATATCCACCGGCTGAAAACGCCGGCGCAGAAGCGCAAAAAGTTCAAAGCCAATGGGAATAAAGGGCTTTCCCTTTTTGAAGGAATCGCTTACGTACACCGCCATATACCGGCGGTTTTTCAGCACCCGATGAATCTGCCCAAAAACTTCATCCATGGCTGCAAAGTAAGCGTTCGGGCCGCGCCCCACCGGGGTTGCGCCGGCATCGAGTTTGCCTATACACCGTGGGTCATCGGAATAATCCACATGCGTGCTGTAGGGCGGATCAATAAAAACAAAATCGACACTCGCCGAAGCCAGCGGAAGGTGGCGGGCATCGGCGCTTTGAATATCCTCCCGGCTGGCCACCAGGTCAAAACCAAGGCCTTTGCGTCCCAATTCCGCAGCCACATCCAACGTGGTTCCGCTGCCGCACATGGGATCCAGAATGACATCGCCGGGGCGTGTGTACCGGGAAAGTAAATTCCATATAACCCAGGCGGGGGTGGCTCCAATGTAATCTTTATCACCGTGCGGCTCCCGACCATAGTCTTGGGAAGGGTATTCCCAGAGCGTGGTGGTGTTGATTCGTACGGGCGGTTTTTTAGGGGAAAACGACACCGATTTGTCCTTACGTCATCGGTAGTTGTTGAATTGCAGCGGAATGGATGGAGGATGAGCGCGCAGGGCGGCGATAACCGCTTGCAAATCGTCCTTTTTCGACGAGCTCACACGCAGCGTGTCACCTTGAATGCTGGCATTCACCTTCAGCCCCAGGTCCTTGATCTGCTTTTGCAGGGCCTTGGCGGTGTCGCGGTCGATGCCGCTTTTGAGCTTTATCTTCTGACGGACGGTGTTGTGGGTGGCGATTTCCAGCTTTTGCCGGTCCAGGCAGCGCGGATCCACGCCGCGCTTGGTCATCTTGGCCACCAGCACCTGCAAGACGGATTCCAATTGCGGCTCGCCATCGGCGGTCAGCACAATGAGTTTCTCCTTTTTGTCCAGAGAACCCACGGCGGCGGCGGTGCCGCGGAAATCGAAACGGGTGATAATTTCCTTCTGCGCCTGCACCACGGCGTTGTCCAATTCCTGCAAATTGACCTCGCTGACGATGTCAAAACTTGAATCTCCAGCCATGACGATCTCCTTTCATTTCCTCCAGCGCTTTACCACGCGCCGCCGGCCGGCGGCCGCGGCAATGGTTGGCGGCTGGCCACATATTTTACCAGCGGCCCCGTCAACACCGCCAGCACAAACATCCATACCACAATCAGCAAAACATTCTTCGCCCAGGCGGAATGTTGCGGCACATTCATTTCGTTCCAGGTCGGTTTGGCCCGTGCGCTGGTCGCCGTCCTAGGCCGGACTTGGACGGACGCCTGGGCCGTGCCGCGATATCGCGCCTGCACAATACCAGCGGCACTAAGTATGGCGGCCATGGCCACGACGATCATGAACTTGGGAAACATCTCTGTTACTGCCTGCACCGATTTCCTATGCTATCACCTTGTTGAGCGGATAACTGATTAACCCGCTGGCTCCGGCACGCTTCAACTGCGGAACCAATTCGCGTTCGCTGCGCTCTTCAATGATCACCTCCACCGCCACCCAGGAACCGTCGGCGAGGGGAGAAATCGTCGGCGATTTTTCGGCCGGGAGAATTTTAAGTACCGCTTCGAGCTTTTCGCGCGGGGCATTCAGCTTCAGGCCCACTTTCTCGCGGGCATTGATAGCTCCGTGCAGCAGCAGGGCCATGTTTTCCATCTTCTCACGTTTGAACGGATCCGCCCAGGCTTTATGGTTGGCGATAAGCCGGGTGGTGCTGACCAGAAGGGTATCAATAATCCGCAGGTTGTTGGCCCGAATCGAAGAACCGGTCTCGGTGATGTCCACAATCGCATCCAGCAGACGGGCCTTCACTTCGGTGGCTCCCCAACTGAATTCCACCTTGACGGGTATATTTTTCGCCCGAAAATATTCCCGCGTTACATTGACCAGTTCCGTGGCAATCACGCCGTCGCGTAAGTCTTCCGGTTTGGTCAGGGCGGATTCCTGTGGTACCGCCAGCACCCACCGGGCGGGCTTGCTGGTGGCCTTTGAATAGACCAGCTCCGCCACCTCCTGCACATCAGATCCGTTTTCCTTGATCCAGTCGGAGCCGGTCAGCCCCACATCAATGACATTTTCCTCCACGTAGCGCGACATTTCCTGCGCCCGAAACATCACCACTTCAATCGACGCATCGTCAATGGAAGGAAAATAGCTGCGGTCGTTGACCGAAATGCGCCAGCCGGCTTTAGCAAATAGATCCACTGTGGAATCCTGTAAAGAACCTTTGGGAATTCCCAGTCGCAAAATGTTGGTGCCAGGTTTTAACATCAGAATGCCTTTTCAATAAAATGGCCCAGCCCTTGACCGAGCCGCGTGTGCCGCCGGACGCACCTTATTTTAGCCATCATTTAATGCTTGGTCTTACCTTTCAACTGCCCGCCACCAGCCTTTTCCGACGCCGCCCCCTGCCCCTTCTTCCGGTGGGCCTTGGCCCCGGGGGCTGGCGCGGCGGCAGATTCAGCACTCTCCGGCGGAGTTTTAACCGAAGCCACGCCGGTACCATCCTTGGGCGGGGCCAATACCGGCGAGGGAATTCGTGCGGTGGCGGGCCAGACCTTGGGCATCCAGTCATCCAACTCCTTGCGGGAAGCCCGGAAAAACATCCCCATCTGCGGGGCTCGAATGTGGCGTTCCAGCACCTGCTGCAATTCCAGTACCGTACATTCTTCAGCCACGGCCTGCTTATTTTTCAGCCACAGCAGCAGTTTCATATCCACCGGCGCGGCCGGCACGCCGAAACAATCCAAAGCCACCGCGGCCTCCACATAAGGGTTGATGCCCGCAAGAGACTTAAGATACCGGCGAATTTCCGGCTTGTGCATCTGATGCAGACTTTCCAGATTCATCTGTTTTTCGCGCTCAAAAATAGCCTGCAGCGTGCGATGCAGCGCGGAGCAACGTGCTTCCGCAAACGCATAACGCACCCCCAGAATGGCCGCCAGTTCAATGGCCGGCGTCACCCGCAACTCGTTGTAATCCACCATGCTGGATACCAACCGCTGTTCGGCGCTTTGCGCCCGGCTTATTTCCGCATCGTATTCCAGGAACGCATGCACCAACCGGACCAACGGCTCCATTTTTGGATTTTCCGGCGGCGCGTGGCGGACCCAGCGGGTGATGATTTTTTTTAGAACGTCCGATTTCACTTGGGTTTTAGTCATCTGCTATTCCTTTGGATTCGGCCAGCAGACGGTCAATTTCCGCCTGCTTTTTTAGAGAATGATCGAGCACAAAGCTCAAATGGGGAACCACACGCATGGATAACGCCTTGGCGACCTCACGCTGCACGAAGGCTTGCGCATGCACCAGGCCCTGAAACACCGTGGCCTCGGGCGCAGAGGAAAGAATACTCACATAAATCTTGGCTTCGCGCAGATCCGGCGTGATCTCCACCTTGGTCACGCTGACAATGCCGGTAATACGTGGATCCTCCAGATCACGCAGCATGACCATCGAAGCCACGCGCCGAATCTGCGATTCAATCTTGCGCTGTCGAACACTCATGTCTAATCCACCCTTGGCCTCAAAGAAGCTTTAATGGGACCTGCTAAGAGTACAGCCGGCTGGCCGTCACAGGGTTCTGGCCACATCCACGGTTTTGTACGCCGCGATGATATCGCCCACTTGAATATCATCGCGCCCCGCCAGCTTCAATCCACATTCCAGACCCGCACGTACTTCGCGGGCATCTTCCTTGAAGCGCCGCAGTGAATCGAGCACCATATTGTCCGCCACGGTCGCTCCATCACGGATCAACCGATATTTGGCCGTTCGCTGCAACACACCGTCGGTCACCATGCATCCGGCGATACTGCCCACGCGGCTCACGCGAATCACCTGCCGCACTTCCGCGTGGCCGATGATCTGGTCCTGCTTTTCCGGGGCCAACATGCCGGTCAGGGCCTTATGAATATCGTCGGTAATTTCATAAATGACCCGGTAAAGGCGAATATCCACGCCACGCCGCTCGGCGAGTTTGCGGGCGCTTTCATCGGGTTCCACGGAAAATCCGACGATAATGGCGTTAGAGGCCTCAGCCAGCAGCACATCACTTTCGGTAATACCGCCCACCGCCGCATGCAGCAAGCGCACCTGCACTTCCTTGGAAAGTTCGCGGGTCATGGTCTGGCGCAGCACGTCCACGGACCCCTGCACATCGGCCTTGAGAATCATATTGAGCTCTTTGATTTCCCCGCGTTTGATGGTATCAAAAAGATTTTCCAGAGTCACTTTGGTGCGCTGGGCAATATCGGATTCGCGGTCGGCGTGGGCCCGTTCCTCGGCAATGCTCTTGCTCTTGGCCAGATCGTCCACCACGTAGAGTGGATCCGCTCCCATGGGCACATTGTCCAGACCAAATACCTCCACCGGCGTGGCCGGCCCGGCTTCGGTCACGGGTCGCCCGTGGTCATCAAGCAACTGGCGGACGCGCCCCGACGCCGGCCCGCACACCATCGCATCACCAATCCGCAGCGTGCCGTTTTGCACCAACACCCGGGCCACCACGCCGCGCAGCGGATCCATAAACGCTTCAATGACCGTACCACGGGCCGGAAGCTGTGGCGAAGCTTTCAACTCGCGCAGTGTCGCCGTGTAATCCAGGTATTCAATCAGTTCCTTCACGCCCTGGCCGGTGGTCGCGCTGGTTCGCACCACTTCCACATCGCCGCCCCATTCCACGGGATTTAAGCCGTGTTCGGCCAGTTGGCCCAGCACCTTGTTGGCATTGGCCTCAGGTTTGTCAATCTTATTGAGCGCTACCACAATCGGCACCCCGGCGGCTTTGGCGTGGTCGATGGATTCCACCGTCTGCGGCATCACGCCGTCGTCGGCCGCCACCACCAACACCACCACATCCGTCAGGTTGGCTCCGCGGGCCCGCATTGCTGTAAAGGCCTGATGCCCGGGGGTATCCAAAAACGTAACCCGCTTGGGCTTGCCGTCGGAACCGGTCAGGCTCACCGTGTAGGCACCGATGTGCTGCGTGATACCGCCGGCCTCACCGGCCGCCACATTGGCCGAGCGAATCTTATCCAGCAGGCTGGTTTTGCCATGGTCCACATGACCCAGAATGGTCACCACGGGCGGGCGGGCCGAGCGCTCGGCGGCATCCGCGATTTCCCGGTATTTCCGCTCCAACACCACGTATTGAGATTCCTTTTTCTTGATAATCAGCTCAATGCCGTATTCCATCGCCAGCATCTGCGCCACGTCCAGATCCAAACTCTGGTTCACCGTGACCATGGCTCCCTGGGTCAGCAGCTTTTTAAGCATGTCGCCGGCTTTCACGCCCATGAGTTCCGATAGATGGCGCAAAGTTACCGGCGGGGTAATTTCAACGGACGACGGCTTTTGCGCCGGAGCATGCGCCGCCATATTTTTTTGCTGGGCTTTATTGAGCTGTCGGCGACGCACACGCAACATTCCGCCGGTGGCTGACGCCAGGCGTTCGGCCCGATCCAGGAGGTCCGCCTCACGCCACTCGCGGATCAAATCGATATCGGCTCCACCCATGCGCCCGCCCTGATGTCTGGCCGTGCGACCCTTGTTGCGCCGAGCCTTGGCTTCTTCATCATCAAGCAGCGGCTCCCCGGGCTTGGCCCGGTTGCGGTGGGATCCACCACCACCCGGCATCCGATCCGGCATGGAAGGTTCACCCGAATAGGGTGAGGGCCGAACCCGCGCTCGCGGCGGTTCAATAACTTCCGGGGCGGCCATCCGCACCACATTCGGACCTTTCAACTGGGCGGGTGCGGGAACATGACGCGGCCCCACCGGCGTTACCACCAGCTTGGCCACCACATTGGGTACCCCACGCGGAACCACTGGTGCCACGGGTTTTACCGGCTTGACAGGAATCTCTGCCATCGGTTTGGTCGGTATATCCACAATCGGTTTGGCTGGCGCTTCCACCGGTGCGGGGCTATGGGTGGCCGCCACCGGTTTCGCCGGTGCCTCGGCGGAGGTTGCCGCCGGGGCCGCTGCCGGTACCTCCGCCACCGGCAACCCGGCCGCGGGTACACTCGGGGCCGTCGTCGGTGCCACCTTGCGCGGCCGCCCACGACCACGCCGTGGCGGCACCGCCGGGGTCTCCGTCGCTCTTACGGGTGCCTCTGCCGTATCCACCACTGCGTCGCCAGCCGGAGCTTCCACGACCGCGACGGGGGCTGCTGCGGAATGATCGGCATCGTCGCCGGCGCTTTTCTTCTTCCGGCCGCGCTTCTGCGGAACTTTCTCCACGGCCACGTGTGCGGATTTCTCCACCGCCGTATGGGGTGCATCTTGACTGAACCATTCGCGGATGCTTTGCGCCAGACCAACCTTGACCACACTCATGTGGCTTTGGACTTCGGTAACACCTTCGGCTATACATTTTTCAATAATCGCCTTGCTGTCAACGCCGAGTTCTTTGGCCAACTTGTGAATTTTAATATTCAAGGAGTGCTCCAGTACATACTTATTTCACGGCGGTTATCCCCGGATGCTCCGCCGTGCCGCCCCGCCACCGCTTTACGTCGAAACCGAAGGCGTATCAGGGGTTGCATCCGCCTTGTCGACGGAATTTTCCGTCACCTCGGTGGAGGAATCTGATGCCGCCGTGTCGAGTGTATCCGCCGACGGCTCGTCGGCGTCCGCGTTTGCCTTAGACTCGGCTTTCGCCGCCGCGGCTTCCGCGGCCGCGGCCTTTTTGGCCAGGTCTTCCGCGGCCTTGCGGGCGATTTCTTCCTCGGCCACGCGCAAAGCCGCGTCATGGGCGGTTTGCCGGACCTTTTCGGCCATTTCCGGGGAAAGTTCCAGTTCCTTCACCAGCGGTTCCACACCCACTTCCTCAATATCCAGCAGGTTGATGAGTCCCAGTGTCAGCAGCCGGTCCATAAATTTGTCGTCCACCCCTTCGATGGTTTTCATGGCCCGTTCCAGATCATCAAGGCCCTTGGAATATTCTTCCGGCGTGAGAATATCCACATCCCAGCCCGTGAGGCGCGCCGCAAGCCGGACATTTTGACCGCGTTTTCCAATGGCCAGCGAAAGCTGGCTCTCGTTGACCACAACCGTGGCCCGATTCAATTCAAAGTTGAGCGAAATTTCCGCGATTTCCGCCGGCTTCAGGGCGTTGGTGATCAGCACCTGCGAAGATTCGTTCCAACGCACAATGTCAATTTTTTCCCCGCCGAGTTCATCGACGATATTCTTGATGCGGCTCCCGCGGATGCCCACGCACGCCCCCACGCAATCCACCTTGGTGTCTATGGAGGATACCGCGATTTTGGTGCGGTAGCCGGCTTCACGTGCCATGGCTTTAACCTCAATGATCTTCTCCTGCACCTCCGGCACTTCCAGCTCGAAAAGCCGCCGGATGAAATCCGGATGCGATCGCGAAAGAATAATTTTTACCTGACTGCCCACATCGCGTACTTCCAGTACCAGACAGCGAACGCGTTCGCCGACATGATGGGTCTCGCCGGGAATTTGTTCGCTGCGCGGCAGAAACCCTTCGCAACGGCCCAGATTGATCGAAAGCGACGGCCCCTCGGTCCGGGCCACGGTGCCCGTGATGATTTGGCCGCGACGTTGTGAAAATTCCTCATAAATACTGTCGCGCTCTTCTTCACGCAGTTTCTGAATCAGCACCTGCTTGGCGGTCTGCGCGGCAATGCGGCCAAACTCGCGATAATCAATGAGCGTGCCGTTTTTCCGAACCTCGATTTCTCCGGTCATACGGTCGATGGTACATACCACATCATCAGTTTCACCATAGAATTTGCGGGCCGCGGAAAGCAATGCCGCCTCTATGTCGGCATAGATGGAGTCTTTTTCGATATTTTTATCGCGGGCAATCGAATCGATGATTCTCAAAAGTTCTTGATTCATATTTATTTTCGCCTTTAATCTGCACTGGTCGGAATTCGCCAAAAATTCCGCCTCACCCATGCGATTTTTCGCATTGAGTGCAAAAACAAATGCGGTGGAGAACAACTCCACCGCCCTTTCCCCGCGGAGTCAACGGCAACTCGCGGGCCGATAAGCCATTCCCACGGGGAACGGCCTTATCCGGAGGATAAACCTGATCAACTCTTCGATCGATCCTCGCGAATCTCCGCTGCGCCGGGCGGTACATCTGCCAGACCCACCTGGAACTGGCCCTCCGGTCGGACGGCAACCGGAAGCACGGGCGCGTAAAACCTACGCCGACACATACTCTCGTCCACTGATCATCACAGCACCCATGTCAAGCTCCAAACACGGCCTGACGCATCCATGCGTGACCAGCCGAAAAACCACACCGATGGCAACCCCGCCCATCCATAGCCCAGTATTATACCCGTCGGTGAGAATTTCACAAACTTTGCTCGCCTGCTGCCCCAGAAAGCCAGAAAGGATTAACCCGGCACCGGTGCAGCCCGGCCATCGCCATCGCCGTTGAGGCATGGATGCCGAAATCTCCCGACGCATCGCGACCTCCTAACTCCTAACTCCCGTTGCGGCCTGGATGCCGAAATCCCGATGCTGGAGGACCAGCGCCTCGGGACTGACCGCTCCTCACAACCCCCCAGCCCGGCCATTATTTGGCCGCGGCGTCCCGATGATTCGGGACTGGCCGTTGTTGTATCATCGGCGTCTAAAAAGGGTACCCGCCGCGAGGCAGGGTGGAAATCAACCGGAGACGAACAACCAGACCGCAGGCATCTTGCCCGCATCAGGATGCCACAACAGCGCACGGGATTGCCACCCCCCCCCACCCCGTTCGCAGAACCCGCGAAAAATTTTCTAAGCCGGCCAGCCTGCTGGCCGCGCCGCGTTTAGCGCATCCGCAGCCGCCAGCCCTCCGTCTTCCTTGAGCTCCACCGTTAAGGCATGGATGCCGAAATCCCGATGCTGGAGGACCAGCGCATCGGGACTGACCGCTCCTCACAACCCCCCAGCCCGGCCCCGGATGCCCCGACCGGCAAACAAAATCCAAAATTTCCAGCCGCCCACCCCGCCCGCGCCACCCCGGCCTTCTCTGGCGACGGCCCCATCGCCACAGGACACTTGCGTGTGTCGGTTGAAATATGGATGATGATTGCTGATGGTAACCCTCGCCGAAAAAATTTCGGAATCCGAGCCTCGCCGATTCCGGCGATTGCCCGGCTCCCCTTGCACATTGGCGACTCAGGATGCCACCGCCGTAAAATCTCTTCACCGCGACAATTTTACGAGATTCCGCCCCCAAGGATCGGGGTAGGAAAGGACGCCGAACCGGCGTCCTCCCCTCCCGCCAAACCGGACGGGCGGATTTCCCGCATCCGGCTTTCCAGTCATTGGACCATCTTCATGGATTGACACGCTTTGATGTGGGCT
>JAJYZF010000130.1 GCA_021800165.1 Planctomycetota bacterium
TGGAAGCTGCCCTTGCAGACTGCGCGCCGGAACTCAGTCCGGCCACGGAGACTAACCGTCTGCAAACACGACACTTACGACCTCCACCCCCGCAATCCCGCGCCGGTCCTTGAATAATCCGGGATAGCACGGCCTCAAAATGGAATCGTCGCCAGAATCATAACGCGCCGGGGCGGGAAAGCTGCTGCCGCGCTGATCCATCGACCTGCTCCTGAAAATCCAATCGGGAGATCAGGATATACACGCTCCAATAATCCCCGCCGAGCCACGCCCCCCCGCTGTCCTTCGCCGAACGTATACGAGCCTGCCCAGCAGCCAGTGAGAAAAAGCCTGCGTTTACGGAGGGCGGCGCGGGAGATTAAGCACGTCGGCGGCCATGCAGCTGAGGAACACCCAAGTGGCCACTGCGGTGGCGGCAAGGAGGTAAAAATATGGGAGGCTCTGCACGCCGGTGTAGTCCGTAACAAGCCGGTTTCCCCAGACCAAAAACACGCTTGCCGCCGATGATGTAATCCAAGATAGCGAGAACATCGTCGGTGGCCAAAGCTCAGCAAGCTCTGAGAGCCGGCTCCATTTTGGGCGACTGAATCCAATCAGAAAAAGCAGCGCTCCAAGTCCAGCCGCGAAGAGGGCTGTTCCGGTACCTCCCTCCAATCTCGCAGCTGCGGCGGCGCGGAGCCGGTGCGTAAGGCTGTAAAGAATGGCCAAGGTAACGAACGCCGCGTAAACGGCACCCCTTAAGGCTGGCCTGTTCCGAAACCACCCGGTCGGCGGAGAGGCCACGTCCGCCGTCCCGGCGGCTGCCCATTTCGCCGGCCAGCACCATCTCAAGCAGGCACGGACGGCCAATTTGATCAGTGCCGCGAGGCAGATGCCGAGCCAGAGGGCGGCGCAGACAGCCACGAGTATTATCCCGCCGAAATACGGGATCACTGGATCGGCGCCGATACCGATGGTGCTGATCCCCAACCCGAGCAGGCCCTGCAACCCCAGCAAAAGCCAACAGCCCGTCAGCCCCAGTGCGGCCATCGCCCGTACGACTTCCATCTGCCGCCGCCCGGCGAGGATGGCGGTGTAGCCTGTTACCATCACACCCCCGAGGAGGGTGCCGAAGGGAGTGAATCCCAGAAGCAACACCAGCCAAGTTACAATGCTGTGCTGGTGGTGGCGACCGCTGCAGTAGGGGGTGTATTGCAGGGCGCACGCAGCCAAGGCTGCGAGCAGGGGCAGCAGGCCCAGTGCAAGAAATAGATAACGGAGCAAGGACCGCTTGGCGTGGTCTTCCATTTTTATCCCCCGCCCGCGGGATGAGGTTGCAGCGATTGCGGAAGCGAGCTAATCCAAGGGTTATCCAACTCGTTGGTCTGGCCCTCAAACGTGGCCCAGTGGTTAACTGGCTTGCCCCATTTCATTTTACCTCCCACGTAGTTCTCGGTGAACTGGGCAACGTTCAACAGTTCGCGGTCCCATATGCTGAAGGCGAAATCCTTGCCGAGAAAGCTGTAGTCCACCATAAATTTGTTAACCGGGCCACGCGGCCTCTCATACGCCTCCGTGAGCAGGAGAAACGAGCCGCTCGACATACGCATGACATACCAGCGACGTATTCCCGCCAGAAAGTGGGTGCCCACCGTCACGGCTTCGGTTCCCGGGTAGCCGGGCGGTTGCAACAGCCGTACCTGGTTGTAATTTCCGACCACGGCGGGGCCCCGAAGTCCGATATTCAGGCAGGCGTAAGGTTCCAGCTCGACCGCCTGCATTTTCTTGCGGGTTTTCCGGTGGCCGGCGATGAACTGGCTATAGTATTCGACTTTGCCGATCGGCGGGTTCTTGCAGGATTTCCAATACTCGATGGAGTAGTGGTGGAAAAGCGGTGTCGCAATTATCCAATGGTCGGCGAGTGCGATGAAATCAGTTCCCTCCGCATCCACATTCCCCACCGGCGAGGAATCGACGAATTGGTAGGTATTGGCACCGTTGATGTATTGGGCCGGGTCCTGCTCCATCCACCGGCCGAGGGCGGGCGAATAGTCGCGGTTGCGTTCATAGTACAGCCCCGTCACCGCATCCAGCGTCATCCCCTGATACAGATGATCTACCAGCGGCTGCGTTCGGCGGCCACACGTTTCCAGACACGGCATTGAGTTCTCGTCGACCGCGGCCACAACATAGACTCCACAATCCCACGGATGAGCATTCTACCGCCACGGCGCACACCGGCCGGTAACGGTTAAAAACCCCGCCCGCTTCATCGGCTAATCGCGTCTCCGTTTTGCTTCCCTGAAATGGGGTGAGTAGCACCATATGCGGTACATGCGCCCACCGGTCGGCGTTCGGCACTCACCGTAGCACACAATGACGCCGAATGTCTTGGCAACCTTGTCGAGTGCCTGGTCCACGGTCACGCCTTCGATGCGTGCGGGTAGGTGGGGAGTTCCCGGAACCGGGCCGCTGAAGATGACATCGAGTATACCGCCAGATTGCCGGAAGCCGAATCTCCTCGCGGCCTTTTCCACAGCCGCTGAATCTGCTATTTTATCAATACTTAGCTCTGCGGAATACCTTTCAGTTTTCGTAAGAGCCAAGGATCGCAACTTCGCATCCAGGATGTCCGGCGAGACCCTCCCAATGTATACCCTGATGACGCCCGAGCGCCCCTTCCTGACGACGACGTCCTTGTCGCCGCGAAAAACCGCCCGGAGTGCGGCGACGCCCGTTTCACCTCTCGGCGGCGACCGCGCCGGGATTCTGGGAAACATAACCTCCGGGAAACGGAAGGATCCCCTCGCCGGAAATTTCCCCGCCAAGTAGGTTCCGCAGTAACACAGCCGGCAACACTCGGGCGACCTTCCGAGCGCTGCGCCGATATATCTGAACACCACGTCAGGGCGCTGGACGGCCCTGTCGGCCAGGGGCTCGGCTCGACCGGCGGATGCATTGGGCCTGCGCGCGGCGCATCCGCACAGCCCGATCAAGGTGACGGTGGCAAACGCAGTCAGCCCAAGGCTCTTCATAACTGCTCCTTTCAGGGGTGGACAACGGTGACGGTGGACCAAGAGAAACGCCCCTTGGACACGTGAATCACGTGTTTGGATTCCGTCGTGAGCTTGTAATCCTCGCCTCTGTAACGGACGGTCCAGGTTTGATAAGAGGTGCTCGTGGCGGTGAACCATGGCGGGACAGCCACCTTCGGCCGCAGGCCGACCTTGTCGCCAATCACGCCGCGGATCAACCTGACGAATCTATGATTGATCTCGCCCTTGGCAGGATGGATGTGTTCTTCGGCACTGTAGCCCTTCCCCGTCAGTTTCTGGCCTTCGCGGTTCTCAAGCTGGTAGGTGAAATACCAATACCTCGGAAACTTCGCCTCCGGGTCCCCCACGATGACAAACTTGTATGGGACCCTATCTTGACGCTTGCACGGGCCGGCCGGCCGGGTCGTGGGCCCGGCTGTGGCTGACGCCGCCGTCCCCGCCGCATCCACATTCCCCGTCGGCGAGGAATCGACATAGCCGTGGAGATTGATTCCGCCCCGATCGAGATGATTCACCAGCGGCTGCGTGCGGCGGCGGTTCGCCGCCGAGCTGGGCATTGATTTTTCGCTAAGTGCGACCATAACACGACCTCAAAATGGAATTACTGATGAAATCATGACACGCACGGGCAGCGCTGAGAAGCTGCCGCAATGGGTGATTGCTGCACGGGCGGCCCACCGCTCCGGTACGGCTAACTTCCCGCCGCGCCGATCGACGGAGAACGAGCGGGCGCCAGCTTGCCGACGGCCCCACGTTGGCGGAGTTCCGTAGCCACACCCTCAAAAAAGTACCTCCATCGGCTGCCCAGGCCCTGCATTTTTAATACCGCTTCGGCCAGCCGCAGGCTGGTGCCTGAGCCCCGCCCATGGGTGGCTGGGGCCTCGGCCTGCATCGCCACTTTGACTCCTTGGAAGAAGTAGATCGAGTCGCGGGAGAGCGAACTCCCGCTCGCTACGCTGTCCACGAGTGAGCCACGCAGCCCCGGCGTGTTCGGCATGTCGAGGGGAGCCCCAAACGAGGCCAGCAGTACGACCAGCCTTACGTAGCCTTGGTGCGCGGCGATGAATAGCGGCTCCAAACCCCGCGCCGGCTTCGGAAGCACCGGGCTGGCACCGTGCTTGAGAAGCCACTTGGCGGCTGAATATTGGTCGGCGGCCACGGCGTAAACCAGCGGCGTGTCGCCCCAATGGTCCACCGAGCCGATGGCCCTGGGGTTACGCCGTACAAGCCTCCGGAGGGCGGCGACGTCGCCGAGGCCGGCTGCCGCTCTCGCCGACTCCTTGAAACCGTGTGCTACCAGCCACCGGGCAACGCGGGTCTGGCCATGCCAGACCGTCCAGTCGAGCAGGTGCCTGTGTCTGAAGGTGGTCTTCGCCCCATGCGCCAGGAGCATCTTGGCCATGCCGAGCTGATCGTGGACGGCGGCGACGAACACCGGCGGGAGAGAGAAGGGGTAAGTGGAGATGGTGTGGCCCGATGAGGCTATGAGAGCATTGAGCAACGCTGGGTCGGCGGATACCCTCCTCTCAGCCAACCACACGTAGCCGTGCCGCACTTCGTACGCAAACGGCTCGTGGACGAAATCGGAAATTGAGGGCAAGGTGACGAGCAAAAAGGCGGCAAGAACAGGCAGACCCATGGCCACGACAGCCCAAGACCGTTTTCGCCTCCACAGGGGCCGGCCTTGTTTTGTGATTGGGGATGCCGATGTCGCCATGGTGGAACTCCATATGAATTAGTTGCGGTGCCGCTGCACACCGCCTTGGCCATACGTTGAAATGGTCGTATCGGGTACCGCCACCTCGCACGGCCTCACCGTCGCCGACGGGTGGGCCGACCGCATGCGCCGCCCCACGGCATCGCCCACGCGCCGTTGCTCAAGAGGGAGGGCCCAGCCGCGGGGTGGCGGGTTGGTCTGGACGCGGGGTTATCGGCGCCGCAGCAGCGCCCGCCAGGGCCTTGCCTCCATTACTGAATCCGACCACCAAGATCGTGTTGTATTTGCACCTGTCGGGGCCTGATCCGCCGATCCGTTTGGTCAGCAGCGGCGTGACTTGGCTCACCGCTCGGCCGATCGAATATTCCGGGTAGTATTTAACGATGGTGTCCTTTCGTTGCCAAGCGTGCGTACTTATCAGGAACCGGTTGAGGTAAGGAAACGAAAACCCGTTGAGCAGCTGATTCGGCTTGCCTCCCGGGTGGTGGCCGCCGTAGAACGTTGTGGTGTTGGGAAGCTTAGCCGAACCGTCGCCAAAGAGGCCCTCGAACGCCACGATTATCAGCTTGTCGCCCATGGGGTCCGCCCCAGCCACCGGCGAGGAATCGACAAATTGGTAACTGTTGGCACCGTCAATATATTGGGCCGGGTCCGGCTCCATCCACCGACCGAGGCTCGGGGCGCTGCGATGGTTGCGGGTTACCGGTGCTCGGTTTTCGGCATTGCGGTGGTGGACGCGACTATCCGTGCAAATGTCGTTATCGCCACCGCACTCTTCACCGGTGCATTCGGGCAACAGGATTTCATTGATCGCGACCATAACGCGGCCTCAATAAACAATTGGTTTAATGGATGATACCGGTGGGGCCGCCGGGCCGCAAATTACGAATATGGCCATTCATTACGGCGTCCGTGCGCCGGTTCCCGCCATCCACAAGCTCTCGTGAATTCCTGTCATGGGCGATCGGTTGAATGTCCCAGTATGGCGCCACGCAACGCAGGCGGCGGGGATATGCGAAAAAGCATCGGGCCGCTTCTTTTAGCTACCGGGCGTCGTTGCCCGCCGCGTGATTGAACCCATTGCAACCCTTGGTGCGCCCATCCAACATCGCTATTTCCCCGGCACGGGGTGGTGCATCCCGTTGGACCGTTTGGCCTTGTGCTTATCGCAGGGATTGGGTCGAGGCCTTTCGCCCTTCGTTGGCAGGATGGTCAATCCTGATAGGAGGACAAGTTCCTCGCGAAGGCGTGTCGCAAATGGAACCGGCGGTCGAAACCCGAGCCAAACGCTTACGATTGGCTTGCCGCTATGCGAATACAATAACGCCCAGTCCTCTGAGCTCGATTTGCTTGGATGCATGTACCGCAAGATGACCGCCGTAAATGATTTTGACACCGCAACACAGCCAGGGTAGGTCCGCCACATGATTTTGAAGTCCAGCCTCAAAAAGGTTTTCACCAACGCTGCCGCGACCTTCTTGCGCCACGGCGGTTTCACGCCCAAATCCTTATACAGGTTGAGCGGGGTTGTGTTTTGGGCAGCCAAAATGGCTGCCAGAGATGTTTCTGGGGTAATATCCGCCCGGCGGCAGAACCTCCGCCAATCCGCGCGTGTGCGCCGCGTGGCACCGTACGAGGAAACGCCGACAAAGCCAGCGTTGAAGCCCGGAATATGCAGCCCTGCTCCCGGCTTGATGTGCAGCGAAAATCCATACGGTGTGTACGTGGTGCTTCTCACGTCGTATGAACATTTCCAGCCCGCCGGCAGCGAAACGCGGACGTGGCGGTTGGCAAACGTGGGCTTTCCGATTCTGCGCCGCAGAACAAAACGGCCGGGAAGCAGGTAAAGTGCGTGCGCCGTCTTGGAGGTTCGCCAAAGGTTGCGGAGCAGGTGCCTGCTTGGCAATGGCTCAGTCCCGCCCATAAAATGGGAACTGTAGTGCCAGCGCAGGCGGACCATCTCAAATAAAATGTCAAACATCTGGCCCCTGGTCAGCGAAGCTGGCTTGCTTAAATGCGGAAGTGCAGTGGCAGGCAGGTCGCCCGCCGGAGTGGTGACCACCGAAGGCCGCACTTCAGCACATCCGGCGCAAAACAGCAGAGAGAAAGCCAACAACGGTAGCCCAAGGCCGGCGGCCATCACTGGCCGGAGATTTTTCATCGCAGCTATCCTCATTACAGCGTCGTCCAAATCATGGATTGACAAGCAAACCGGTGAGGACCTGGCCTTGTTTTTGGCTATTACGCACCGTGCTGGTTGCATAAAATTCAAATTCCTTAAATGGGCACGCGTCGCCAATCTTCACCGGGAATAGTGAATTGTTATTTGGGCCAAACGACACAGTGTTAGCCGCTACCCTGCCAGCAACAAACGCCGAGATTTTATGTGTATTTGGATTGTAAGTCAGAACCGCCTTCACGTAATTTCCTTTGCCCCCAGCGCTGCCATACTCAGGGACCGCGTGCATCTCCTTGGGTTGCTCAAGCTGGTTGACCAAGTCCTCTACGAAATGCTTCACGGCCGTTTTGCCCACTGTCTTAATCAGGATGACTCCAAACTCTTCGTCCGAAAACAGGACCTTCAGTGCGCCCTTAAGCGTGTCCTTGATGACATCCGCCACCCAGTCCCGCCCAATCTGCTCATAGGCTTTAAGAGATAATTTCGTATATGCCAGAATCTCGCCGCGTTGAGTGACCGTGGATCGGGGCACAAGGACATGCATTTCGGTGGTAGACCAATAAATCTTGGCCAGTAGACGGTGCGTTAGCGTCAGGAACTCAAAACGGCTCAGTACCAATGGCCCTTGCCCAAATGGATCGGTGTAGCCGCTGGGGTCCGACATCACGCAATCATAGAGATTTACCCCGCCCTGATACCCGATCGGATCGCGGGTAAGCCAGCGGCTGAGGCTCGGCGAATAATCGCGGGTACGCCCATTGTACAGCCCCGTCACCGCATCCAGCGCCATGCCCCGATCGAGATGATTCACCAGCGGCTGCGTGCGGCGGCGACGCGCATCCGAGCCGGGCATTGAATTGT
>JAJYZF010000131.1 GCA_021800165.1 Planctomycetota bacterium
CGGCACCACAATCGCGCACCGGCCATTAACCTTCAGCAGCGTCTTGACGTGCTGCAAAAAATTCAACTGCTTATTCTTGGTCGTGGTCCAGAAGTCCTGCCGCTCATACGCCACATCCTCCTTCTCCAACTCCCCATCTCCACCCACAATGGCGATGCTGCTTTTCTTTCCAAAGGGTGGATTCGTCAGCACCATGCTGAACCGCTCCCCCGGATCACTGGCCAAACTGTCCACGCCGCTGCGTATCGGGCATGGATCAGCCTCTACGCCGTGCAGCAGCAAATTCATAATGCACAGCCGGGCCGTGGCCGCAACGAGTTCCCACCCTTTTACAAAATTGCGCCGCAAATGCTTTTTCTGATCCGGATCCAGCTTCCGCCCAAAATGCTTGACCACATAATCATGCCCCGCCAGCAAAAATCCCCCCGTGCCGCACGCCGGGTCGCACACCGTATCCTCCGGCTGCGGCTGCATGACATCCACAATCGCCTTGATCAATTCCCGCGGTGTAAAATATTGCCCCGCCCCCTTCGGAGATTCCGCCGCGCTCTTGGCCAGCAGCCCCTCATAAATGTCTCCCTTGACATCCGCCTCCATGCTCGACCACTGCTCCGCGCCGATCAACTCGGTGATCAGCCGCTTGAGCGTGGCCGGGTTCTGTATCTCCTGCCGCGCTTTTTTGAAGATCTCCCCCAGCATCCCCGATTTGCGCCCCAGTTCCTCCAGCACATGTCGATAATGCACCTCCAGCGCATCGCCATCAAGTTTCAACAGGCTCGGCCAATCCAATCCACGCGGCACCAGCGCCGGACGGTTATACGGTGGCCGCGTTAACTCCTCCGCCATTTTCAGAAAAAGCAGGAATGTGATCTGCTCCGTATACGCCATGTAAGATAGCCCGTCGTCCCGCAACACATGCGCGAAATTCCAGGCCTTATTAACAATCTGCTGTGAATCACTCATGCGTAGTTTCCTTGCAATGGCGGCGTAGCCCATCCAACCCGCGTGGCCGATTGACTGGTACTCCCATCATATTTTAACGCATCGAAGCGCATTTTGGCGTTCCCCCCGGGGGCCGCCCGGCACAACCCGGTGGATTTCCTCCCCAATTGATCCCATAATACCACGGTTGGCCGACCAGCATGGGCATGCGCACTACGGCCGAGCCAAAAAGGGGAAAAGATGCGAAGCAGCAAAAAGCAGGAAAACGCCCGAAAAAAGAAACTGAGATCCCGGGCAAAGATCGAACGCGCCGGCGCTTCACAGGGATTACGGCCCGATGCGATCTCGCGGCAGCGGAAGGAGAGATTCCTCCTTTCCCTTTCGGAGGACGATTTCCGGGATCGCGTCGTACGCCCGCTTATGCTGCGACAGGGACTAAAAGACGGCCGTGACACATGCGGACCGAGAGAAGAAGGAAAGGACGCCATATTCACAAGCGAAGATCCGCTGGGCATGGAGGATGTGTACGCGATCCAAACGAAGAAAGGCTCGGTCACCCTGTCCGGGGATGCGCAGAAAAATCTCTTGAGTGCCCTCACCCAACTGAGGACCGCGCTCGAAACGCCAATCTTTTTTGCGGCGAACAAGAGGAAGGTACGGCCTACGAAGGTACTGCTTTGCGCCAGCGGGAAGATCAATGACCAGGCGCGGAAGCACATCGTAGACGAAATCAACGATCCAAGACTGGTGTTCCTTGACAGCGACGATCTCGTGCCAAAAATCGACTTGATCTTCCACGAATTATGGTTCGATCTGGACGCAGAGCTGCTCCCTTATTTCCGCGCGATTAAGGCGAACGTCGACGAATCTTCCCGCGCCGTCGTCGGCGTAGACTCGATACCGACGGAGTCGGCCTACGGAGCTGCGACGGACGAGATGTTCGTACTGTTGCGGCTTTACCGGACGTACCTTCGGCCAGAGAAACGCGACGGCACCGTACAACAAGCCCCGAAATTCGAGCAGATTGCGATCACGAACATTCTGAAGCGAAGGGAGCGGTTAATTCTAATATTCGGTGAGGCTGGCAGCGGGAAATCTACCTGCATGCGCCGCTTGGCGTACATTTTGGCTACTAAAGGGCTTAACGCAGAGGGCAATTTCGTTGTTCCGGTGCTGCTGCGCGCATCCGACATCGCCAAATCCACCGATGCCACGGTATACGAGTCTGCGGCATCAGAGACGAGGCGGCTGTCAAGATCCGACCGCCCGGCATTCGGGGCGGCGGAACTTCGAACCGGTCGTGTAGTGCTGCTCGTTGACGCCCTCGACGAGATATCGGACGGATCGGAACAAAAGAAGGTAGTGTCGGCCCTCCTTTCTTTCCATGAGACCTACCCAACCTGCCAGGTAATTCTCTCTTCTCGCAGCTACGCGCATATCAAAGGCTACAGCGAAATCTCGGACTTTCAGGCTTGGACGTTAAGCCCTATTGACTATAACCAAGCTGAAAAAATTCTTGATCGGATTCGGGTAAACAAAGGGATAAAAGCCGAGGACTGCGAAGAAATACTCCGCCGCCTACAGCACGTCCATGGCATGGAGCTTAACCCCCTGCTCATTACAGTATTCGCGGCTACCAGCGATTATTCGGGCAAAGACATTCCCGCCAACATAACTGAGCTATTTAAGAAGTACACTGAGATGATGCTCGGCCGTTGGGACGCAGGGAAGGGATTGGCCCAGCAATTTCACGCACCACTAAAGGATTTCGTCCTCACGAAAGTAGCCTACGAAATGCACCGCCGGGGCGTCACGAGCCTTGAGGTCACAGAATTCAAACTGATAGTTGAACGGGAGCTAAGACAGAGAGGCCATGGTGCCGACGCGCCGAGCCTGATCGAAGAGATCGTTGACCGATCGGGGATCTTTCGGATCATCGGCAGTAACATCGAGTTCCGCCACCTCTTAATGCAGGAGTTTTTCGCCGGCCGTGGTATACCAGCGAAGGGGATGATCGAGGAACTTATTATCGCACCATGGTGGCAGCGGGCGATCGTCTTTTATTTTGGTGAAAATCCAGGGGACGCGGAGGCTATACAGCAGATTGTTCACGCTCAAAGAAACAAGGCTGTCCACGAGATTTACCAAGCGTCGCTTGCATTGGGACTCGCGCTCCAAGCGTGCTATCTGTTGGAGACAACCATCAAACGCGAAATCCTCGTCTCGGTGGTGCTGGGCCTTTCTCGAGCAAAGGGGGATTTTCTAAAAAGTGTGGACACCGGACACCGTTTTCCGCTCACGCATTTTATTGAATATTACCTGCTCGGCAGAGAATCGGTTGCATGCGATGTCCTGACGGAGGAACATGGCTACATTCTTGACCGCGCGGCGTCACAGCAGACCAGCGGCGCTGACTCGGATATGCCAAAATTCTGGGTCATCATCGGGCTTATCGAGTCCGGTGAGTTGGAGAAAGCAGACGCCCTGGTACGGAGTTTCCACCCAGACGACCCGCGGCTGTTTCTTGCGATACACTTAGGCTGCTGGTTAATCGAGCACCTCCGGGCCAGCAGCCCGGAAAAGCGACGGTCGGCGGCGGCAATCTACAAACGCCTCGCCCCCTACACGGAGCGCCTGCGATGCGAGCTACTGCAGGAATTCAAGAGCGAACTACTAGAGGTTCGACAAGGCAAAGTCCACGCAATCGAGCTGGCAGCACCGCCAGGCACAAAGGGCACCGCGGGAGCGGATTGAAGGCACCGGACCTGATTTGGCCCATTTTGTCCATCCCAGCCGCCCGGAGAGTAGGGAATCTCGGCCCTGCGCGGGTGAGTGTTCCGCTGCCCGTTCCTCAACCGGAGGCTTGCGCAGCCACCCCATACCCATTCTCCCGCATCCACTTTATCCGCGTGCGAATAACGCAGGGTGTAAAGCGCTCCTTACTTTCATGCCAGGCGTACACGCCCTCAACAATCTCTTCTTCGCCGCAGGGTCTGCCGCCCTTCACTAATTCACTCCACACCGCGTGGATCGTGGCGAATAGCTCGGCCTGATCTGTATTCATACCGCGCAGGTGCTCAATCAATTTATCAATCGCGGGCAACTGCTTTTTGAACATGCGGCTGGCCCATTCCAGCCGATCCCCAATTTCCACGCCAGGATGATAATGTGTGGCGTCGCCGCGTTCGCCGGTGATAGAGAACCATCGTCGCTTCACCGCATTGGATTCAACCTTGTAGATATCCCTATCAAATGGCCCGGCGGCCTGTTTCTCAAATTCAAACTGCAAGTCCAATCCGATATGCGCCTGGGCCAAGTACAGAAATTTCTGCAACTGCACCCGGCCAAACGTGGGTTGATCCGCCAACGCCTGCACGCCATACGCCGCAATCGTGGCCCGCGCCAGCCAAACATTCCGTGAAAGCTCCCGCTCTTTTCGCTTCGGCTGCGTCGAATGTTTGGCCGGTTTGGCCTTTGCCGCTAACATCCGCTCCGGCACCACCGCCCGCTGGGCCTTGATGCGTTCCAGCAGAACCGATGCCGGCTCATCGGCGGGGTCTTGAGCCACCAGCTTACCCTCAAAGGCCCGTTTCAAAATGGATTGCCGCAGCCGCGCCGCGCGTTTCAACGACCGATCAACCTGGACGGCAACCGCATCCGCAACCGAAAGCCGCCGCTCAACCTCCGCAACGATTTGCCGCTGCTCGGGGCGGGGACCGATTGCAATTTTTATGCGGGAGAACTTCGCCGCGCCAAGGTGGTTGATTCCAACGCCTGCTGCGATTTTCGAGAAGACCCTATTAACGTAATAACACTTGAATACAACAAGTAGGTATTCGCCTTCCACGGCCCAGGGCCGCAGCCGGATGACGGTGTTCTGGAAACAGCACGCGACTATCTGATTCCGCCATATCGCGGGCTTACCAACTTGGTCGGGGCTGCCCGAGGCCTCGGATAGAATCAGATCTCCGTCGTGGAGTCGGTAGCGGCCAAATTCCTCCGGCCTGAAATCCATCTCCAAGACATCGCCCAGGGCGAGGCCCGACTCGGTCAGGTTGGCCGCCCGGATATATTTCGTTGGGAACCTATCACTGCGGGTTTTGGGGGAGCGTTGGCGGCCAAGCTGCACCGTGCCGACCCAATCGGCGGATACCCAACACCACCCCGCCGGCAACTCCGCCAACCCCGCTACCTCCGGTGATTCCGGCTCCTGATATTTCCCCTTCCAACCGCTCGGCGGCACCTTCCCCCTCTCCGCAAATCTTTCCAGTTGGCCCTCTTCCCATTTTTTTCGCCGCTCCGCCAGAATGCGTTTGAGCAATTGCTCCCCGCTTTCTGTGACGGGATTTTTCTTCCGCCATTCAGCTGTTAGCTTCCCTTCCACTGCCGCCTTCAGCACCGCCGCACGGTAACGCTTCAGATTCGCCTTCACCCGCTCCAACGCCGCCACGCCCGCATCCAGATCAGAAAACAACTCCTCAATCTTCGCCACAATCCGCCGCTGCTCCGCCAGCGGGGCGAGAGGAAGAGTAACCTTTGCGGCAAAACCCCGTGATATTCCCCCTTGCGCAGCGCCGCGGAAATCAGAGAGGATTCCCTTCCGCCCACTGTGACTGATGAGGTAAAAGAAAATAAATTTTCCCAGGACAAGGTCGCAGGCCCTGCAAACAAGAACATGCTCGTTTACCATTGCGACTCGGTAGGGAAAATCGGTTCCGACATAGGAGGCCTTTCCCGTCGTCGCCCCGTCCTTCACGACCAGTACGTCGCCAGGCCTGATCCACCCGCGATTTTGCTTTGACGCAAAATCATCCGGAACATACCGAACGTCCTCAAAACAAAATCCTCCCGAACTCGTCAGGTGCTCGCCACCAACGCTCGGAACGCCATCGGCGATTCCACGCACGCCGCCCCTTGGGCGACTACCTGCCTCGACCATGGCGATGGCATCAGACAGCGAAATGGGCTCCCATCCCCGGGAGGCGCAGGAAATATCCTTCATGCCACCAGCCTCCCATTCAACTCTTCCAGCAGCGCCGGCAGCGTATCACCAAATAGCTCATACGCTCTCCCCATGCCGCCAAGCTGATTGAACGGAATTTCCTGAAAATCTTCCTGCTCGATGGCCAGCGAATTGGCAATATGATCCTTAATGGCCACCAGCCAGCGGCGCTGTTCCGCAGTAAATGTTGCCCCCGCCGATTCCTTCTCCGCGAGCCATTGGCTGTACCGCTCCTCCACCACCGTGGCAATCGGCACCAAGGGTGAATCCGGCGTGATGGCATGTTTCACCAGCGCGATAAGATCCACCAGATGTCGGCCTGCGCCCCGGACCTTTTGCGGTTCCACCGCCTGATAGGCCTGCCAGAGCCGCTCCACGGTTTCCGGCTTTCTGGGGTCTACAAAAAAGGGTGCTGCCGTCAGCTTTTGTGCCAATTCCCGCACCTGCCGATACCGCAATCCCAGCCGATACGGTCGGCTGTACAGCACACGGATGGCTTCAATTTCATCTTTATTGGTTTGAATAAACTCCATGAAGCTCTTTATAACAGATTGTGCCTTTTCCAGTGCCGCGGCATCAAAGCCCGCCCGCACCAGCGAATCCTGATTGATTTCATCAATAATCTGATCGTTCTGCGTTTTAACCCGCATAACGGCGTCCCGCAGTTTAGGATTGTGAAACGGCTTGAGCGCCGCCGCCATGGTCTGCTGCTCCATGGCCGTTATCTGGCTTTCCGTCGGCTCGGTATCCGTCGGCAGGCTGAACTTTTCAATGGCCAAGGCAGTGAGTTTATCCGGCTCAATACTTCCCAGCAGATCGCCGGCCAAATCGGCGGGGGTTTTCCCGCCGGATTCCGCGGCAATCTGCCCCCGCTGGCTTTCATCGAGTTGCCGATCCAGGCGGATCAACCGCGCCGCCAGTGTGGAAACCACATCCACATCCACCACGCCCGCCGCCACCGTATTAAGAATTTTATGAAACGCCACCGACGGCTTGCGATCCAGCGGCTGGGAGAAAGCCTTATCGCTTTCCGTAACACCCACCGCATCCACAATAACAAAATGCGTCTTGCCCTTCGCATCCGGCGTCACGCCGCGTAAATCATCGGACGGAATGACCCGGCAGCCGCGCCCCTTCATCTGTTCAAAATAACCGGCGGAATTGATGTTCCGCATAAACAGCAGACATTCCAGCGGCTTTACATCCGTGCCGGTGGCAATCATATCCACCGTAACCGCAATGCGCGGGTTAAAAGAATTGCGAAACTCAGCCAGCAGGTCTTCGGGCTTTCGGCCCGTGGTTTTGCTGGTGATCTTCTGGCAGAAATCATTGCCTTTCCCAAACACTTCCCGCGCAATGCGGGTAATGTCATCAGCATGTAAATCATTCTTGGCAAAGATCAGCGTTTTGGGCACATCCGTGCGCAGCGGAAAAATCCGCGGCAAACAATCGCGGAACGTGGAGAGCACCAGACGTATCTGGCTTTCGCTCACAACGTCCCGATCCAACTGATTACCCGTATAAATCAGATCATTATCCAGCTGCGCAAAACGTTTCTGCCGTGTGCTGCGATCACGGCGCGGCACAAAATAATCTGGAAGCCTGGCCAATTTCGCGCCGTCCCTGGTTATCTGCGTTTCAATGCGGAATACCTCGTAGCCCACATTCACGCCGTCAATCACGGCTTTTTCATGGGTATATTCCTGCACCAGATTGCCATCAAAAAAGCCGATCGTCTGTTTGCTCGGCGTTGCCGTCAGGCCGATCAGAAAGGCGTCAAAATATTCCAGC
>JAJYZF010000048.1 GCA_021800165.1 Planctomycetota bacterium
CCCACATCAAAGCGTGTCAATCCATGAAGATGGTCCAATGACTGGAAAGCCGGATGCGGGAAATCCGCCCGTCCGGTTTGGCGGGAGGGGAGGACGCCGGTTCGGCGTCCTTTCCTACCCCGATCAACATTTGGCGGCTTGGTTTCGGTTGCGGTTGTGGGCCGGCCCCTCGGAGCCAAGTGGTAAAGCGTGGCCGGCCGGCGCGGTTGGGCAGTTTTATGGTTTGGTTGACGGCGGTTCATTCCGTGGCGGCGTACTGCAAATTGATACCGCCTGTAACAGCCGGGCCTTGGCGGATCTGTTCACCAAGGATGCCGATACTCTTTCCGGTTGATCTGACGCAACATGCTGTCGGTCCTTCGGATTCGCCGCTTTTATTTTACCGTAATAGATACCCCGCTTAGCGCTGGAACCGTCACAGTCATTCGGATATGGTTGCCATGGATTTGCGTGGGTGCGGCGGTGGCAATAACGCGGTCATTGGCTGTGGCTGTTACCATGGTCCGGCCGGTGACCTGGGGCGGAATGGCCACATTGAGGTGAACGTGCAGCGCGGTATAGCGTTTGGCGTTGGCAAGATCGGTATAAGGAAAGCCATAATAGACTACAATATTTAAGCGATTGCCCTTACGCGTGGTGACCGCCCAAGCGTAATGGCTGGGGGTAGTTTTGAGGACGGGCACGCTGAGTTTGGTGGCATACTGCTTGCCGCGGCAATTTCGCATGATCCAAAACGCGTTGTATTTGAACGTGAGCGGTTTGCTCTGGGCCGGGTCCGGCCATTGCGGCGGCAATTGCGAACCGCCGATGCCCCACCCGCCGATCATGCCAAAGTCATAGCCGCCTTCCTGATACTCCGGCCAGCAATAGTGCAAGGTTCCCAGACAGAAGCCGGCGCTACGGATTTCCGGCTTCCAATATTGCATGATGCTGTCGAAGCTATCCGCCCCGTACACCCAAAAATCCCATTCGGTATTGTTAAACTTGATCTTGGTGTCCCCAATGGACCGGGCGTACTGAATATACTTGCGCTCCCAGCGAAAAATCGCTTGTCCGGTCATGCCATAGGGATGAGCGTTAATCCAGTTCAACTGCTTGCCACAAGCCTTGATGGCAGCTTCGAAATCGGATGGCGCTCCACCCCCACCGAATCCACCGATGGACAATCCCGGATAGCGTGCGTGCAAGCGACTCGCCACATAATTATAAAAACGACACAACAGCGGGTCGTACCCCGGTTCATTGCAGATTTCCACATATTTCAGCCGTGGTTTGTAGGCGGCCGTTCCGGGCGTGCCGTTGAAATGTTGAATCTCGGCCGCAAAATACTTGGTCCACTGGCCCCACGTGGCCGGATGCCCCCACATGCTGGACCAATCCATCCACCACATCATCAGCGGAATTTGCCGCGTTTGGTGGGCCTGGGCCATCTCCTTGTCCACACCCTTGAAGTTGAATTGGCTCCAATTAAAGTGCGTCAGGCTCACGCCGCAATTTTCATACTGCGTATGGCTGCGGATATAGCTGGATTTCCAAAATTTATCCCCAAGTTTTTTCTGCATTTTGGCATAAGCAGGATTGGCGGCAACATAATTAATTCCGGCACCCTGGCCTCCCCAGGCGTCATTGCGGGCAAATGAACCGTTAATCCGCAACGCCGTGAGCAGTTTCAGGGCCGCGGCATTGTAACCGGCCGTCCCCTGCGAGCCATGGATGCCAAATAAACGGCTGGTCACCAACGGGCCGGGTTTGTGCCAATTAACCGTCAACGTGCCCGTGGCCGTAGCATTGCTTCGTCGCACTGGTGGATACGTACTATGAGCCGCCAGCCAAGACAGGGCCTGGGCGTAAAACTGGCCAAACTGTGGCCACTTTTGGGCAAATGCCGTGGAGTATTGGTCGTTGGCAAAGACGCCGCCGCACCAGAATGCCCGCCCCTGGCCCACCTGACGCACCACCCACAGTGGTTGGCCGGTGCCGGATTTGGCCAAAACCACCGAACCCTTTTGCACTGGGTTCCAATGAGCGCCGGTCAGGGTAGGTGCGTTGGCAAAATGCAGCCCGCGCATAATCGGATTCTCCCGGCTTACCGGCACAATTTTTACGGGGGCAGCCAGCAACTGCATATCCGTATTGGGACCGCCATAATGCGGGCAAATGCCCACCTTCACCGGCATCACCGCATGAAAGCTAAGCGCCTTGGAATAATTGAAAAATGGCTTGTAAGCGTCCGTGAACATAATCCCGCCGCCCCCTTTTACAAATGCGGTTACCCCCCGCACCAGCCGGGGCAGAATACTTTCATGCTGCATGTCTCCTTCCACGATGACGTCAAATCTTTTCAGCGACTGAGCATCGCCATATTGCAAAAAGCGGTACGTGGTCCACAAGGTGAACGAGAATTTGCCGGGCGCGACTTTATTCACCTGTTGCTTGATGAAGTAGCCACGCAGCGGCACAAAAGCGGTTCCCAACATGGACTTGGGAACGGCGGAGGAGATAAGATTTTTTCCGGAGACAAAATTCTGCCCCATGGTGGATGGGTGTTTAACTCCACTGATATCTTTGTTATGGGCCTGGTAATAATTCCAGCCAGCCTGGGTACGGATGAAATCGGGCAACTGTGAGCGCCAATCACCGCCGACGATCAGCACCCGAATTTTGGCCCCCACAGTCGGCAGCCCCCACATAAGCGCCAGAAGAAACGAGAAGACCAATGCCGCGGAACATTTACGGACCATAAGTTTTACTCCGGTTTCAGATCACCATGACGAACCATCGGCAGATTAAGTCCAACGCTAGGGCCGACATGGTTGCATCGCTCATCATGATCACATTATCAACCATGCGCGCCTTTATAACCCAACACGCACCGCGGCACAACATTCTTTTGCGTTCTTGGTTCGCTGTTTTGCGACATCGGGACATCGGGGGCCGGCGATTGGCCCGCAGAGCGGTAAAGACGACGTAGCAATATGATTACAAAATAGGGGAGGCCCGATGGGGGGGCGGAGATGGTATTGCCAGATCGGGGGGGGAAATTGAAAGGCTGCGCGGTTGAGAGCGATGGCGGCCGCAACCGGCGGAGCCTCTGTCGGTGCGGAAAGTGTGTGTCGATTGCCGGTGCGCCAGCGTTATTCTGCTACCCACACATCTGGGCTGCCCCACCATACCGTAAAGCCCGGGGTCCGACGCAAAGCCATCATCGCAGGTGGAGAGAATATTGGGGCAGAAGTAATGGGCACGTTTCAGTGAGAATCGCTGTGTTTGTGTGATGCGGTTGCGGGTTTTCTCATGGTCAGCCTGCGCTAGGGCTTCAGGAAGAGGACGCGGGAGGGGGCTGCACGCGTGAAAGGGGGCTTCTGTGGAGGCAGTGATGTGTCGGAGAATGCTGGTCTGCCGGGAAGAAATTGACGAATGATGGCGCAGAGCGTGCGTTGCCGTCGTTGGAGGCGCAGCCGCATCGGCGAACTTATCAACAGACACATTTTTTGAGTAGATCCAGTCCAGCACCGATCAAAAGCTGAGCACTGGCCGGTTCGCATTTGCTCGTTAGGCCAAGCGAGGTTTCATAACCACCGCGCGGAAATGCCGCCGCGGTGGGAATATAGCCCACCATGCCATTGGCCATGCCCACCACCCATGTATTGGCAAAGGTGGATTGCATTTTAATTTGCAGTCCGATGGCGGCGAAAGCCTCGGCCGGCAGCGTGACATAAGCTGTTTCCGTATTGAATCGCAGGCACTGAACTTGGGCGTGGGCAAATGGTTGCCGCTGTCGGCGGCGGCGCAGGGATGCAATCATCGGAGCGTAGATATCATCATCGGCAAACCGCTGCGGAAACGGCTGCTGAATTCCCCACGGCCCATCCGGATCCCGTAATGGAAGTTGCACGGTGGTTGTGCAGGCGTGAAGGTCTGCGCCGGGAGCAAATTTCAGATCTCCTAAGCACTGTAAGACATGGCCGGCCAGCACGCGGCCGATTCGGTCCGGAAAATCGAGAAATTCCGGGTTCAGCGGATTGCGATGGAACACATCTCCTAACGCGCCGTTGAGCAGCAATGTTACACAGCTTGGCCCCAGCGCCGCTTGAATCTGGCGGTACAGCGCGCCCGGCCAACCCGCCGAGATGACCCCGTCGTGGCCATGGTGGGTGGGATGGCAGGCAAAATTCACGACAAAGCCCAACGGACGATCATGCATATCCACAATGGCCAGGATACCTACTTCCGGGTCAATAACAGCCTCCAAAGAGCGAATGGCGTGGCTAAAGTGCGGCTGACATTGGACGCCGCCATCGCGCATTATCGCACGCCGAATGAAGCTCACACCGCCTTCGAGTGTACTGGCCGTGGCTATCTTGGATGGCTGCATGTTTTGGGCAGCTTGGCCAAACCCGTATTCAAGGCGACCACAAAGGTCCGCCACATAGTGCTCATCGCGCGTGGTTTGACCGATATTGGCCACGGCCGGACCAGCATGGTTGTGCGTGGCGCAGACCAGAAGGTTGTTCCTGGGAATTCCGACGGGTACCGCGCGATCGCGGATGGCATCCACAAGTTTCCACGGCACGGATAACACATCCAGCGACACCATGCCGATACGGGTGGCACCGGATTCCAGAATCAGGATGTTGGCAAAAATTGGGTCTTTTATCTGGGTGGCATATTTTTTGTACAACCAGCCGGCTATTTCCACGCCCAACGGAGGGGTAATATCGATCTGGGCCAGGCCCGCACGCAACATAATCTCATTTCCCAACAGCCACCCGCGAGCCACCAGATCAACGGCGGCAGGCGGAGGTAACGGGTTAAACTAACTCGTCCACATGATCAAAGACTTTGCGAATGGCCTCGGCCACGGCCTGGGCCACCTCCGGCGGATGGGGCGAGCGCAGCGGTGTGGTCATGCCGAAATGGGTGGTGGTATGCCGCTGCGCCAGCGGAAATTGAGCCGGGTCATAATTCACCGGATCCGCCAGGCACCACGGACTGCCTTTGCCAAAGGCATTTCTCGCCTGAAATACAGTCATCGCGGGCAGAATAAAGTGCTGCCAGACCCCCACCGGGACGCCTTCGGCACAGAGGGCCTGCATAATTTTATCGCGGAGCTTAGCGGGGGAATCGGTATAACCCAGAGCCGCCGAGTCAATGCGACAGGTAAAATTGTAATAACTGTGGGCATGGTGAGGCGGTTCGACGGGCAAAATCAGACCCTTTACACCGCGCAATTGGTGCAGCAAGGCGGCGGCATTTTCTCGCTGGGTCTGGATATAAGAGGTAAGGCGCGTGAGTTGGGCACGGCCAAAGGCCGCCGTCAGATCGTTGTTGCGGTACATCCAACCCAGGGCGTAGGCATGATAATCGCGTGATTGCGCGGGGGTGCGTGTTTCACCAAAGGACCAGACCATGCGGGCTTTGTTGAGCAAATCTTCGTCGTCGGTCACGAACATGCCGCCTTCACCGGAGCAAAGCGATTTGTTTTGATTGAAGCTGAAGGCCGCGCAATGGCCCCAGGTGCCCACTTTTTTGCCGCGAAATTCCGCCCCATGGGCCTGGCAGGCATCTTCGATGACTTTAAGCTTGTGCTTACGGGCGATGGCCATCACGGCATCCATATCCACCGCCAGCCCGTGCAGATGCACTACCATCAGGGCCTTGGTGCGTGGGGTGATGGCAGCTTCAATTTTAGAGACATCCATATTGATGGTATCGAAATCTATATCGATAAAAACCGGGATGGCGTTGTGATGTAAAATGGCAGTGGCCGAGCTGGACCACGAATAGGCCGTTACAATCACCTCATCGCCGGCACCGCAGCCGCAGGCGGCGATGGACATGTGCAACGCCGCTGTGCCGGAGTTGGTGGTAATGGCATAACGGTTGCCATTCCAGGCGGCGAATTCGTTTTCAAAGGCTTGGCAGTTCGGGCCGAAGGCATGGTTTTCACCCGCCAGCGAAGCCAGCACGTATTGCCGATCGATCTCTGAAATTGGAGGCCATTTGGCTATGGATCCGTTGGAAACAGCTCTGTCCCCACCGTGCAGGGCCAAGCGTGCTTGTGCCGACATAGTGTGAATATCTCCATGAGGTTACAAGGGTCGCCGTAACTAAAAAAATTATACGCTACGCTGCTACTGGCCACAACCCGGCCGGTTGTGAAGAGGTGAAAAATTGAAGAAGCCAGGACGGGCTGCTATCGGCGCAATGCCCGCTACGGTGGTTAAGCCTACACGTGTGGGCTGACCCAGCGGGCACCGGGCTGGAATCCTGGCCCGATGATATGGCCGTCAAGCTTTGGGAGCGGCCGACCTGGGTGAAATCAACATTTCTCCTGGTGGAAGGCGACTGCCTGGCCGGGAAAAGTGCGGGTCAGCGCTGGGCATACTCATCATGGCGGCGGCACCAGGGGCCGGATTCGTTGCGGCCTTTTGGTGCACGGTCCAGCCAGGGGTACATGCCCCAGAGAGCGTCGAGTCCACGCTCGTAGGTGGAATACGTGTGGTACACGATGCCATCCTCCAGCGCAAAGGCACTCATGCCGGGCAACTCCTGCAAATACGTGGACGTATTGGTTCCGCAGGCGGTCGCATGTACGGTTGGCGGGCCCTGCGTGGCCTTAAGGGCGGCTTTCCATCCCGCGTTTGGAAATTCGCGGAAGTTATACGTCGCACCGCCGGAGGCTTGCTGCTGGCCGGTAAACGAAACGGCGAAGTCATAATTGAAATCCGTGGTGCCTGAAGACGCCCATGGAAATATCCATCCCATCCGCTTCTTGTACGCCTGGAGCTTCTCCAACGGTGCTCGTGATATCGCCCACAACATCACGTCATGGTTGGCCAGATGCACGGCAATCCCGTTAAAACCATCCGCAATGGAGGAGCAGCTTGGGCAGCCCGCCTTGTAGTCTGGCCCGAACATGAAATGGTACACCAGCAATTGCGACCGACTGCGGAACAGATCCAGCAGCGTAGCGTCGCCCGCGTCGGTCTGAAAATGATAGGGTTTGTCGATTTTGACCCACGGCAATGCCTGCCGCTGCTGCGCCAATTCATCGCTGCGCCGCGTCAACTCCTTCTCCGCGTTAAGAAGCTTCAGCCGCGCGGCCGGCCATTCTTGTCGTGTTCCGATCGAATGTGTGGACATTGTAGTTGTCTCCTTGCCGAAGGCACCCATCAAATTTATTTTCATGGTAATTTTTGGTGTTTCCCATTTCAAACGCACGAACGGCATTCACCTAAGCCAGGGAATGCCTGGCGTCTGAAATACCCTCGTCCTGCGATGATGGATAGGTGTTGGGATTTACGGTATCGTCGGCGGTCCGGGGCTGGGTGGGAAAAGAGTGTGGCAACCATCGACCCACCATGGCCGCGACGGGCAGGGGCCACGACAGGGCGGTGGAGTTCGGTTAGAATTTGTTTGACATTGGTCCATGGAGAATCAGGTGTTGACGAAGACCCAACAAGAGCTTTTAGAGGTGCTCCAATCCGGATTATCGCTACGGCTGGGCGCGGGCCGGTCGATCGGGCCGCAAACGCCGATTTTCGGCAAGGACGGTCTGGGGTTGGATTCCGTGGACGTACTGGAAATCGCGGTGCTGTTGGATAAACATTTCGGGGTGCAATTGCAGGAGGAGGATGCCCCCTCCCGAGCGGCCCTGGAGAACATTGCGAGCCTGGCAGATTTTATAGACCGGCACAAGGTGCCGGAACAGCCATGATGGTGCATGTGGATGGCGGGCATGGATGATGGGGTATCAGGGGCGGCCATTTTTCGGGCTTGCTACGTGGAATTGCCGACGATCAGCGGCGATGGGCGTACCGTGACGGCGCAGTTGATTTTCCCGGATGATTTCGCCGCATTTGCCGGACATTTTCCCGAAGATCCAATTCTGCCCGGATTTTTGCAAGTTGAGCTGGCGCTGGATATGTTGCGGCGGCTGAAAATGGCGGCTGAATTAAAGGGGGTGGGGCGGACGCGATTTTTTTTGCCCATCCGCCCGGGCTGGAGGGTTTATGCTTCGCTGGTGGCACAGGCGTCTGTGGGATTTCATCTGGAGTTAAAAGTGGATGGCGAGGTTGCTACCGTGATGGAGATCGCGGTGGGGTGAGCCGGTTTAGGCTGGGCGCGATTTTTGCCATAAGTCAAAAAAATTGCCCCATTGATAAGGGTATTGCTTCACCACGTCTTCGAGGTCGGCGGCAAAATCGTCGGCGGCTTTTTGCAGCAGCTCCGCACGCGTTAAGGCCGTGCCCAGCACGTATTGACGCGGCTTGCTTACCAACAGGTCGTAGTGTCGCCAGCCCCGGCGGATGGTAAATGCGGATACCACATTGGCTCCAGTTAGGATGGCGGCCAGAAAAGGGCCGGCGGGAAGTTCAACCGAGGCTCCGAGCAAGCGGGTGGTTAGCGTGCGCCCGGACATGGCCCGGTCCGCCCGCAGTCCGACAAGTTCACGGGCTTGCAGGGCGGCCATGATTTTCAGACCGGCGGAAATAGGGTCCATGGAATTGATGAAGCGCATGTTGCCTAAGGCCCGCCACTGATCTTTATGAAACTGTTCGGTTTGGTCGCGCATATCCCGGTAGACCACAAAGTGAAAAGGCCTGGGGTTGGGCAGATCTTTGAGCATGGGAGCGGAGAGTTCGGCGGCGCCAAGGTGGGCGGTGAGCATTAACATCGCGCGATCAGCGCAGACGGCTTGGAGTAAGTTGGAGCGGTTGGGGCAGGTGCATTGGAAGGTCTGACGCGGTCCGGCCAGAGCCACGCTTCGGTCCAGCAGCAGCCGTCCGTAGGAATAGAAATGCCACCAGCTTTGCAACCAACGTTGCGGGCGATTGCATGGCCCCAGGGCGCGGTCGAGGAAATTGATGCTGGCCCGGCGGGCGCGGCCGTCGATAAACCAAAAGCCGAGACTGGCCACAAAGACGACAACATAACCCAGCGGCAAAAACGTGCTCCCCAGGCGCAACATAAAAAGGTTGGCCCGATATCCCAAATGGTGACGCTGGCGAACGGGCGTGGGGGGCGGCGGAGCGGCGGAGGAATTATTCATGCAAATACCTCGGGAAACTGCTTAGCTCAAGGCGGCAGTGGCCGGTCGGCGGGGCGGAGCCGGTCAGGCTTCGGGCATGGTTTGGCCGCACGAGTGGTCGGGCAGGATGGGGATATTCACCCGTGTTTCAACGGGGTTGTAGTGGGCGGCGATGGTGTATTTGACCGGCACCCCGTCTTTGGTATGCAAGAGGTAATAACCGCCGCGATCCACGAGATTTTCATACGGGCCGATGACGCATTTTCCCATGGGGGTGGGTATGGTCAGCAGTGGTACTCGGCTGCCGGGAGCGCTGGCCAAATCGCGCAAAATGCACTGACTTTCCAAGAGCGTAAGACGGTGGTGGGGCAGCGTGCCATCCGGAAAGGGATGAATGAGATAATAGGGCTTTACGACCACATTTCCGGCATCAAGCTGGTCGTACATGCTGGTAATGATGCGGGCATCGTCATTGATATGCTTAAAAAGCGGGTGCTGGACCAGCATGAGAGGTGGCCGCGGGCGGCCCAGTTCGCTGAGCAATTCCAGGGTTTGGCGCAATTCGGGCGTGACCTCGCGGGGATGCACCACATGCAGCACGTAGGCGCTGGGAGCGAGCCGGCGTAAGGCCTGCTGGAGCGGCCGGGAGGATAAAATGCGCTGGGGGTTCCATACGGGTTCGCGCGTATGGATATTGACGGTGATGCGTCGGTTGACCGTGGCATTGAGACGGTCCATACGCTGGGCGAAATGTTCCAACTGCTCGGCGGGAATGGCCATGGGGTCTCCGCCGCTGAGGATGATTTCGCGCAGGGCCTGGCGGTGGGGCGATTTTTCGGCGGCGTCGAAGAGAACATCAATTTCCCGGATGGAAATGACGCCGGCGGTAACATCGCGGTTTTTGAGATAACAGTAACGGCATAGCCCGCTGCAAAAATCGGTCGTTCGCAGCAACGCTTCGTAAGCGTATTTCTGGATCCAGCGTGGATGATCGACGACTCGTACAGGTAACTGAAAGGCATCCCAGCGTTCCGTGCCGGCGTCATAGATTTCCGAGGCTCCGGGGAGAGCCAGATCCCAAAGTGGATCAGCGGCATCGTTGCGCAATACTTTTTCGACGTAAAAGCGGGGCAGCCGAAACTGATACCGCTCCGCCACTTCGCGCATGACCGCGGCGCGGGCATCGGTTATGGCCGGCAGTAAGGCTCGCAATTCATCTATGGAGGTCAGCAGTGGGGCGGTGTCAGGCGCTTCCAAGACATCTGCGGATGAGGCAAGTGTTCCCACGTCAAGACCCTTTAGAGTTGATCTCCCATCCCGGTCATGCGTCGATGGATTCCACGCGTATCGCGAGATATTTTTGTCGATGGCCAACGCGGCGGTGGAACCCTTTACGACGGGTAAAGCGTTCAACGAAGATTTTATCGGCTTTGACCGGGCCAAGAATTTTGGCTGTTACGCTGGCCCCCGGCACCAGCGGCTGGCCGATTTTGACGCCACTGTCGTTGGATACCATCAGTACCTGATCAAACTTAAGGGTGGTAGCACCTTCGGGGAGCGGCCGCACATCCACTTCGAAAACGTCGCCCGGTTCCACCTTGAATTGTGTACCGCTGTCCTGAAATACCGCGTAAGCCATAAAAACTCCTGTCGAGCCAGACCAATTTCAACATTCATCACCCTCGCGAATCTGTTCGCTGGTACGAACCCACCGCAATTAGCCGGGTTCCATAGTATCACCAAAATTGGATTGGTATGCAAGTTACCGCGATCGCATGGTCAAGCCAAAGTTAAAATGTCCGGTTTGGCAGAGCGCTTAGGCTCCGGGTCAGGTCAGAATGGGGGGGCGCTCGGTGAAGCGTTGGCGAATGGTTAAGAAGGCGGCTTCATTTCGCAGGAACGCATCGACGACGTCCGGATCAAATTGGGTGCCGGTAGCGGCGCGAATCATGGATTTGGCTACCTCGTGCGTGAAGGCATCTTTATAAAGCCGCTTGGAGGTGAGGGCGTCATAAACATCGGCCACGGCCACAATACGTCCGCTCAGGGGTATTTCGTCTTGGCGCATCTGAGTGGGATAGCCGGTACCGTCGATGCGCTCGTGGTGTGTGGCGGTAATTTCACGGGCAATTTGCAGAAAGGCCACATTGGGGAATTTCTTCAGGGCAATGTCGATAGTGTTGGCTCCCAGGGTGGTGTGGGTTTTCATCAGGGCAAATTCGCGATCATTGAGTCGGCCGGGCTTGAGCAGCACGTAATCCGGGATGGCGACCTTGCCGATATCATGCAGCGGGCTGGTAAGATACACCCAGCGGATAAAGTCGGCAGTGGCCTGGGACCGGTATTTTTCGTGGTGGGCAAGCTCCTGGGCCAGGAGGCGGGAATAACTTTGCACGCGCTCCAGGTGCATACCGGTTTCCGGATCGCGTGATTCGGCCAACTTGGCCATGGCAAAGATGGCCACATTGCGTGTATCGAGCGAGAGCACCCGTTCACCGCCGCGGACGCGGGCCACCAATTCGTCGGGATCGAAGGGCTTGCTTAGAAAATCATCGGCTCCCGCGGTCAGGCCGCTGACCCGATCATGGGTCTGGGTGCGTTCGGTAAGCAAAATAATGTAGACATAACCCCACATTTCCTCCCTGCGAATGGTTTGGCAAAGCTCCAAGCCCTTGATTTTGCCGGTAAGTTCCCACTCGGCAATCACCAGATGCGATATTCCCTGGCGAATAAGTTCCAGGGCTTCGGCAGCGTCGACGCAGGCGGCAACTTCATAGCCGGCGGCCGTGAGGGTATTACTGATTAGGGCCAATGCGACCCGGTCTTGGTCCACTACAATTACACGCATTCAAAGAATCCTTAAGATGTTTGGCCAGCAGGCTTTTTGTCGGCAAAAGGAGTGTGTCTACTCAATCCAATCGGCTTAGGGCCATAAAATCCACTCAGGCCGTTCGTTATCGGCGGTCTCCTGTGGCCGGTTGCTTGGGCCGAGTCGGGGGCCAATCGCTGCAAGTGCGACCGGGCTGGATGGCGGCGGCCCTGGCAGGGCAACCTGAGGCGCGACGTCTAAGCCAACGGCCACGCGTGCGGACACGCGGACGCGGATCGGCGGGTGAGTTTGGGCCAAAACTTGTGGGTGCCACAGGTTATAACCGTACCCGTCAATGTGAATATCTTACAAGGGGCGACGGTGGCCGCAACCCAGCCGGGGCGTGTGGAAGAGAAGTTGAGGAGGAAAAGCGCCCAGTGGGCGGGTGAAGGGTTTTTGAGGAAAGTGATGGGGTGGTTGGAAATATGGTCTGTGCGGGAAGCGATGAGCGATGCCGGGCTGTGGGCAGCGGGTTTGACCGCTTTACAACGATTGGATAAAGTGATGGACCCGCTTGGGTGGCGGATGTGATCTGGAGAGCGGCGCGGGGAAAGAGCATCCGATTTCGATAAGGCGCGACTTGGGGGATGGTGTAACGGTAGCACAGCAGATTTTGGTTCTGCTTGTTCTGGTTCGAATCCAGATCCCCCAGTTTTTGTGGACTTGGCATGGCCCGGGCCGGGGCGGGGCGATTGGTCGGTCGGTTATTCGACTATTCGACGACGGGGTGCCGCGTTGGATTGAAAATTTGGCGAACATCGGTCAAGATACTGGGCTTGAAGCGTTTGCCGGGATGAAAACCGGTGCAGGCGCGGCGGCGGCGGGTATTCGGGTTCCCGCGGGGTGCGATCATCGGGCATGGTTGAAGCCATGAAGGCAGGCAAACTCGGTAGAGAGACTTGGCGTGATGCGTCGAGTCGGATGAAGGTATTTGGCCGGTGCTGGCATGACGGAATTAAAAGATTCGCTGCGGGTGTTTGCCGGACGAGCCAATCAGGAAATGGCCAGAAAAGTGTGCGCCCATGTCGGCATTCCGCTGGGCAATGCGCGAACCGAAAGTTTTCCGGATGGGGAACTGATTGTCAAACTTGATGAAGACGTTCGTGGTCGCGACTGCTTTGTCATTCAGCCCACGTGCCAGCCGGTCAACGATACGCTGGTGGAACTGCTGATTTGGATTGACTGTCTTATGCGGGCGTCGGCGAAGCGCATTACCGCCGTAATTCCGTATTTTGGCTATGCCCGCCAGGATCGCAAAAGCGAGGGGCGCACACCTATCACGGCCAAGATGGTGGCCAATATCATCACCGCGGCAGGTGTGGATCGCGTTATCACGATGGATCTCCACGCGGCGCAGGTGCAGGGTTTTTTTGATTTGCCGGTGGATCATCTGCTGGCGTCGCCGGTCTTTACCGAGTATTACCGGGCGGAACTGCCGAAGCTGGGGCGCATCGCGGTGGTTTCGCCGGATCCGGGCAATCTCAAGGCGGCGAGTTACTATGCGGAAATGCTGGGTGCGGATCTGGCGTTTATAGACAAACGGCGGCAGTCCGGGATGCAGGTGGCCATGACCACCATTGTGGGTGATGTGACGGATAAAACCGTGCTGATGTTTGATGATATGATTACCACGGGGGGTACTGTGGCGGAGGCCAGTCGCATTCTCATGGATCACGGTGCCCGGGCGGTCCATATTGCCGCCACGCACGGTGTTTTTGCCGGTCCGGCAGTGGAACGGCTGGTAAAAAGCCCGATCAGCCGGATCGTGGTGACCGATACGGTACCGATGGACAATCGCGTAGAGCCGATTCGTGATCGTTTGACGGTATTATCGGTGGCGGATTTGTTTGGCGAGGCGATTCGGAGAATTCACCTGAATCAGTCGGTGTCGATTTTGTTCGGCAAAGACGGTAATGGCGGCAAGCGGTGATCGAAGAATAAAAGGTCGGCAATGTTTGCAATATGGGGCATTGCGGCGTAAAAGTATGGTCAGCCCGGCGTGCGGGTGGTGGGCCAGCGGTGACACCGGAGGGTTGTCGGCGGGTCTAAAAAAGAAGATGAACGCCTCGCCGGGCCGCGAGGCTGCTTGATTTTGGGAAATTTAAGGAGTTTATTCAATGGTGGCAGCAACGGAAAAACAACGGTATACCCTGCAAGCGGAGATTCGCGAAACTCGGGGCAGCCGCCAATCGCAGACTCTCCGGGCGGGGGGGAAAGTTCCGGCGGTGATTTACGGCCTCAAGGGCGGCACCGTGGCGGTGAGCCTTGATGCGCCGCGGGCGGAAACGGCTATTCACAGCGGTGCGCATCTGGTGGATGTAAGCTTGAACGGCCAGGTGGAGCACGTGTTGATTAAGGAGGTGCAGTATGATCATCTCCAAAGGAATATCGAACATGTGGACCTGCTGCGGATTGACCCCAACCAGCGGGTCAAGGTTAAAGTTCCGCTGGACTTCCGTGGAACCCCCAAGGGGACTAAGGAGGGCGGTATTCTGGAAGTGCAGATCGCGGAGGTGGAACTGGAAGTATTGCCGCTGGAGATTCCGGACGTTTTGCGGGTGAATGTCGAAAATCTGGATTTACATGAAATTCTACACGCCAAGGATATTCCGTTGCCGGCGGGGGCTAAACTGCATCACGCCGCGGATCAGATTATCGCCCAGGTGCGTACGGTGAAGGAAGAAGTGGCGGTAGTGGCCGCCGAAGCCGCGGCGACCGAACCGGAAGTGATCGGCAAGAAAGCTGAAGAAGATGCCGAGGCACCGGCGGCGGCTGCGGCGACGGGTGCGGCGGCTGCTCCGAAAGCCTCGGCGAAAAAGTAGCAGGGCGGCAGGGACGGTCATGAGGATATCCGAGGTTATTGTCCATGAAACTGGTGGTCGGTCTGGGCAATCCCGGCAAGGAATATGCCGGTACGCGGCATAACGCGGGTTTTATGGCCTTGGACCATCTGGCCGAGGGATGTGGCCAAGGTTCCTGGCAGTCGGCGCACCACGGGCTGGTCCTGGCAACTGCCATCGGAGCGGAGCGGGTGCTTTTGCTCAAGCCGATGACGTATATGAACCTTAGCGGTAAAGCGGTGGCGGAGGCGCTACGGTACTATCGGCTGTCGCTGGTGGATTTGCTGGTGGTGGTGGATGATGTGGCATTGCCCTGCGGTACGCTGCGCATTCGCGGGTCTGGCTCTTCTGGAGGCCACAATGGGCTGGCGAGCATTGAAGCTTTGCTGGCCGCGGAAGCGGTGAAGGAAGGGAAAAGCGGGCGTGATTTTGCCCGGCTCCGGATTGGCGTGGATTCTCCGGGGCGTGTGCCGTTGGAATCCTATGTGCTCCAGGGGTTTTCCCCGGCCCAGTGGAAGCTTTTGTCGGCCGCTTTCCTTCGGGTGAGAGACGCGGTAAAATGCTGGGTCTTGGAAGGGCTTACCCCCGCCATGAACCGGTATAACGCCGATGAACTCCGGTGAAAATACTGCGGGCCGCAGGTTTTGGCATTGGCGTGGTGGCGAGATCCGCAGTTTTGTTGGAAAAGTGCCGGATGTTCCGGTCTGGATTTTCCCGGGTGGTGAACCCCATAGTGATGCCGTTTGCTTCACTCGCCGCCAAGGGTATTGTTTTTGGAGTGCCTGAATGGCCACACATGTTCGTCAGTACGAGGCGATGTTTTTACTCAATGCCACCCACGCCGGGGGCAACTGGGAAGCGGCTAAAGCCGAGGTTGAACATATTCTGCAACGGGCCAACGCCGAAGTTGTCCACCTGAAAAAATGGGATGAGCGGCGGTTGATGTTCCCGATAGGCGGGGGCAAACGCGGGGTGTTTGTGTTGGCCTTCTTTCGTTGCGAAGGCCCGAAGGTGGCGGGAATTGAGCGCGATGTTCAGATCTCGGAAAATATATTGCGGGTGCTGATTATCAAGGCGGATCATCTGGCTTTGAAGGATATGGAGGCCATGGTGCCGCAGCAGCCGATTGTTGATGAACACGATCATCGGGCCGTGCGGCGCGAGCGTCACCCCCGTGAGCCTGCCGCGGTGCCGGCCGCCACGGACACAGTGGCCGCCGATCCGCAGGATATCAAGTAGGTTCAACCGGCGGGACGCAGCGGCAGATGGCAATTTAGCACCGGTGGACCTTTTGCGTAGAGGATCAGGTTATGGCCAACTTCAACAAGGTTTTTCTCATGGGTAATTTGACCCGTGATCCGCAGGTGAGCTATTTGCCCAGCCAGACGGCGGTGTGCGAGTTGGGCCTGGCGGTGAACCGTCGCTGGACCGGCCAGGACGGGCAGCAAAAGGAAGAAGTAAGCTTTGTAGACGTAGTGGCCTACGGCAAGCAGGCTGAAACACTCGGTAAGTACCTGCGTAAGGGTCGCCCGGTCTTTATTGAAGGTCGTCTGAAGCTGGATCAATGGGAAGCGCAGGATGGCACGAAACGCAGCAAGATGCGGGTGGTGCTGGAAGGCTTTCAGTTTATCGATTCGCGTGCGGGAGGTGAGGCCGGTGGGGCGGATGGAGGGGGGGCGGAGGGTGAGCCAACAGCCCGTGCGCCGATGCGTCCAGCGGCGCGTCCAGCGCCCCGTGGCCCGGCCCGGCCCGGCCCGGCGAGCGCCGAACCGGTGGAAGCGCCGCCCGAGGAAACCCCGCCACCCAACGCCGATGATATTCCGTTTTGACCCGCGCTGGCGGAGTAGATCGCCCGAACGTCGGGCGGGTCGGCCATCGGCGTTATATTTTGCAGGTTGATTTTTTAACAACGAGGTATGAAATGAAAGTGCTTTTAACAGATACATTGGAACGCATCGGCATTGTTGGACAGGTTATTGATGTCAGCGATGGCTTTGCCCGGAATTATTTGCTGCCCAAGAAACTTGCGATTGAGCCTACCGCAGGGAATATTCAGCGATTGGAAGCCGCCCGCAAGGAATATGAGGCCAAGCTCAAGTTGCTGCGCGAAGGGCGCGAAAAACTGCTGGCTTCGCTCACCGGGGTGGAGGTAACGGTGGTGCGAGCTTCCAATGAGGATGGTAATTTGTTCGGATCGGTCTCGCGCCGCGACCTGGCGGAAGAACTGCAAAAGCAGGGCTTTGCCGTACAGCCGGATGACGTGCAACTCGATGAACCCCTGCGGCGCATCGACACCTTTACTGTGCCTATTCAACTGGCCGCAGATCTTAAAACCCAGATCAAGGTTTGGGTGGTGCGGGAAGAGGTCAAAGGTCAGGGGCCGGCGGAAGGTGTGCAGGCGGTAGCTGAGCCTGGTGAATCTGGCGATGCCGATGCCGATGCCGCCGAGACCGCCGAATAATTTGTGCTGTTGAAATACGCCGGCAACTGGTTAAAGTGCCGCTATGGAAGAAACACCACGCACCGGCCGTGCTCGGCCACCGACTTTGGAATCTGAACCACCCGCGCGGCGGTTGGACCGGCTACCGCCCCGCGATTCCGACGCGGAACATGCCCTCTTAGGTTCGCTGCTGTTGATGCCCGAAAAAATGGGCGGCGTATGCCTGATCTTCAATTCCCCTGAATTATTTTTTGACCATCGCCACCGGGTGCTTTTTGCGACCTTGGTGGACATGTTTGAAAAAAACATTCCGATTGACGGGCCGGCCCTTATTGGCCGTTTGACCGATCGCGGGGTACTCGAAGAGGCTGGTGGGATCGCCCATCTCAAGGCGCTGATCGATTCGGTGCCCACGGGTGTCAATGCCGAATATTATGCCACGGTGGTGCGGGATAAAGCTCTCTTGCGCCGGCTTATTGGCGTCTGCGGCGAAACCATTCAAGAATGCTATGAAAGCCCGGACTCCGCAGCGGAAGTACTGGACCGGGGGGAAAAGCGAATATTCGATTTGGCGCAGCAGAAGGTATCCGGCACGGTGGTGCCGCTCTCTGAGGTGCTGCATGAAACCTTTGAGATGATTGACCGCAATGCCGGTTCGCATTTGAGCGGCATGGCTACCGGATTTACCGAGCTGGACAATCTGACCAGCGGTTTGCAGCGTGGGGAAATGATTGTGGTGGCCGCCCGGCCCAGCGTGGGTAAAACCGCGCTGGCGATGAACATTGTCGAACATGTTGGTGTGGACCTGGGTAAATCGGTGGCGGTATTTTCATTGGAAATGTCCAAGCAGCAGTTGGCCCAGCGCATGTTGTGCTCACGCAGCGGCGTGGATTCCCATAGCTTGCGCCGCAACATGCTTTCCCGCCAGGATCGCGATCGTTTAAGCGAGGCGGTGGGTCAACTGGCGGAAGGTAAAATTTATATTGATGATACGCCCTCGCTGACCGTGCTGGATTTACGCACCAAGGCCCGGCGGCTGCAGCGTGAGTATCAAATTGAGATGGTCGTAATCGACTATTTGCAGTTGATGGAAGCGCCGCGGGAAGAAAATCGTCAACAGCAGATCAGTTCGATCAGCCGCGGCATCAAGGCTTTGGCCCGCGAGTTAAACTGCCCGGTGATATGCCTGTCGCAGTTGAATCGAGCTTCGGAAAGTGAAAATCGGCTGCCGCGCACCAGTGATTTGCGTGAATCCGGCAGTATTGAGCAGGATGCGGATGTGGTGATGCTGCTGCATCGCGAGGCGGTGATGCATCGCGGCGATCAGGAATGGATTGAAGCGAATCCGGATAAAATTAACGAAGCCCAGTTGATTATCGCCAAACAACGCAACGGCCCGTGCGATACGGTAAAACTTACCTTTCTGGCGGCCAATACCCGTTTTGTCACCTGGAACCCGGGCTACGGAGAATCATGACAGGCCGGGTCCACGGCTTCGGGGTTGGACGGGGTGCGGGACCAGAGCGGGTGATGGCTTTTGTGGGATAAGCTCCCGTGTTGTTGTGTGCCGGGCTGGAAAACACACCGATGCTCAAACCAAAGCAATTGCTGCATGCCGCATGGCGGCAGTGGCGTTCAGGCCGAGCCATGTCCATCCCGGCTACGCTGTGGTTTGCGGGTATGGTGGGTCTTCTGGTTTTACTGGATTTTCTGAGCCGGGCTGGTATGTGGCATGAGCGGATTTGGCTGGTTCCGCCATTTGCCGCTACGCTGAGCATTTTGGTGCTATTGCCGCAAAGTTCGATTGCCCAGCCGATTCCGGTAATTTTTGGTTCCACCCTGGGAGCGGGGCTGGGCAGCGTGGCGGCCTGCTTGGTGCATGGACCGCTTTATGCGGGTTGCATGGCGGTGGTGGTGTTGGTGTTTCTGGATTGGCTACGAATATATCATCCGCCGGGAATTGCTCTTTCCATGTATCCCCTGTTGCTTCGGCCGGGGCCTCTTTTTTCAGTTGAAGTGGTGCTTCCGTTTATGCTAACGGCGGTGGTAAGTGCCGCGGTCCTGAGTCGTACCATCAACAGTTGGCCGGAGTATCCACGGCCCTTGGAATTGGAGCAGCGCAAGACCTGAACGTGAACCTGCGGGCCTGGCGATTTCTAACGGTGGGGCTTCCGGGGGAGCGTCCGTAAGAGATAGGCCCGGAGTTGTTGCGGCAAGGCCCCGCGCGGTATCCGTTGGCAGCTTGTCGCATCAATGATATAGGCTGCCGGATCAGCGCCATAGACCATTTCCAGCGTGTTGGCGACGATAACGTCCGCTTGGCTGTGGATGCGGCTGGCCTGGGCTTTGGTCTTCAAGTCTTCTTCTGAAAGCCCCGCCTCCAGTTTGAATTTGCACAGCAGCCCGTGAAAGTTCCATTCCCGGCGGAACTTGTCTATCAGTTTGGGCGTGGGGGTGGCGGCAAAGGCGATGTGGGCATGGTTGGACGCAATTTTCGGCTTTTGAATATCACGCACAACCCATTGCCAGCGCGGCGGGTTGGAACCTGCAACGGGATGGCTGCTTTCGATGCCAAAGGCACCGGCCGATTGGTAATCTGAAACCGCCGCGGTCATAAAGACGGCACTGAGGGCCTGGCTAAGAACTGTTTTTGCCAAGGCCAGATCCAAATCGTTGAAGGTGACAAATGGGATAACCGTCAGGCGGGCGTCATAGTCCGCGCCACCTGGTTTCAGGCGGGCCAGGTGGTCTTGATTGGATGTCAAAAGCGTTACGTGTCCCAAGTCGCGCATGGCCAGGGCGATTTGCAGCCCGGTGTTACCGGTAAATATATTCGCCCAATAACGGACATCATCCAGCGGGGTGCGGGTCGGACCGGCCGTAACGAGAATGTGAAAGCCCTGTTCCATGAAAGGCTATCTTAGCCGCAGCGCCGCGTGGTGAAAACCGCGTTTGGCGGCGCCGTCTGGCCCGGGGGTGAGCGGCGAGTTGCGGGCTAATGGCTGGGGTAACCTTGCCATGGCCCGGAGAATCTGTTAATGGATAACGCGGGATGTGGGCTAAGGCGGCAGCGGCCGGAGCCTGCCGGAAGCTGCGTGGCTGGACCATGGAATACGGGTATGAGTTCGGTAGATAATATCGTCTGGAAAACTTTTACCGCGCCGCGGCGTTGGATTGCGCCGTGGTACGGGGCGTATATGCTCTTGGGGGTGCTTTCCTCCGGCCTTATTCCGGTTTTAATTCCGCTGATGATGGTGGCGATCTCCAAACATCTCTCCACCGTGGGCTATGTCATGGGGGCATTTAACTTAGGCTCGCTGGTTTCACCGATGCTGGGATCCCTGGCCGAATCGAAACGCATGTACCGTCCCATTTTTTTTGCCGGATTTGTTTTTCTTATGGTCGCCATTGGCATGTTTCCACTGGTCCATCATCTGCGATTCTGGCTGCCGCTGGCCTTAATGGCGGGTATCGCCAGCACCGCCGTTTCCACTTGTGCAACACTATTTATCGTGGAGTTTTCGCCGCGGGAGGAATGGACTTCCCGCATTGGCTGGCTGCAAACGTTTAATGGCGTGGGCCAGGTACTTGGCCTGGTGCTGGCCGGAGTGTTCGCCGCCACCAGCATCCCCGTGGGATTGTGGATTGGTGCCGGGCTGATGATTCCGGCCGTGCTGCTGGGTGGTTTTGGCTTGCCCAAAAAATCAGAAATAAGCAGCGCGGCGTTGAGTCCCGCCCGGCTGCATCTGGATTTTTCCTCCTTGGCAAGATTTTCGCGGGTGGAACTTCTCGGTGGCGGCATGCTGCGTTTTTTTCACCCCTTGAATGTGGAGGGCCTGAAGAACATGGGCAAACTGCTGCCCACCCGGTTTGGACGGCTCATGCTGGCGGTGTTTTGCATGTTCTTCGGCGTGTCTGGTGTGTTTGCTTATTTTCCGATTTTTCTGCACCACAGTTTTGGCGTGCTTCCTGCTGCGACTTCGCTGGCGTATGCGGTAGCGGCCGGGGCGGCGATCATTTTTTATACGCTCGGAGGGCGGCTGGCGCACAGCTTTGGCGCGTCGAGAGTGTATTCTGGCGGATTGCTCCTGAGATTGATCGGCTTTGGGGGTTTGGTGGCCCTGGTACTGGTCAACCGCGGGGCACTTAGTGCGACATTGGCCCTGTTGTCCTTCGGTGTGATTGTCATAGCGTGGCCTATCATAAGTGTTACCACCACGGAATTGGCTTCTGAACTTAGCCCCATCAGCCAAGGTGCCGCCCAGGGCCTTTACAATTCGACCAGCGCTGTGGCCACGGTGATTGGCACACCTACCGCTGGAGCGCTGGTGCGTTTCTTCGGATATCAAAGTATTCCGATCATGGGCGTGGTGGGCGTGCTGCTGGCTCTGCTCATCAGCCTCGGGCTGCGCCCCAAAGACGCGGCGAAAGCGGTTGCCAGAGCCAATGTATAGCCGGCGGCACACTCCGCGGATGGCTGCGCAGCGGGCCCATATTGTTCGCTGCGGGTTTCGTTTGATCCTGGCGAAGAAACCATTGGCCAATGGGCCACGTTGCGATGTGGGTGCCGCGGCGCTGTCTGGGCTTGACTCTCTGGCTTTGCGGCATAGGATTTCCCAAACGCGGACGCCCGTTGCGATTCCGCGGAACGATTTTTGATAAGGATATGGATTATGCAAGCTCTGATTGGTCACCCCGCTCCGGATTTTACCGTTCCCGCCGTCATGCCGGACAACAGCATCGACGATAAGTTTCATTTGCGCAGTTATCTGGAAGGCCATTACGGGATTGTGTTTTTCTATCCGCTGGACTTCACCTTTGTTTGTCCCTCGGAAATTCTGGCCTTTGACCATCGGCATGGCGAATTTGCCAAGCGTGATACCCGCGTTATTGCCGTGAGTGTGGATTCTCAATTCACCCATCTGGCCTGGAAAAATACACCTGTGAACAAGGGCGGCATCGGCAACCTGCATTACCCGATGGTCGCGGATCTGAATAAAAACATTGGCCGGGCTTATGGCGTGCTCCACGATGATGCGGTGGCGCTGCGCGGTACGTTTCTCATTGATCGCGAATTCAAGATTCGTCATTTTGTGGTCAACGATCTGCCGTTGGGTCGCAATGTTGATGAGACCATCCGTATGGTGGATGCGCTGCAATTTTTTGAAAAGCACGGCGAAGTATGTCCGGCCGGGTGGGAAAAAGGCAAACCCGGTATGAAAGCCAATGCCGCCGGTGTGGCGGATTATCTGGCGCAGCACGGCCCCAGCTTATGAGCGTGGTTGCGCCGGTCCGTTGATATTTTGCGGCGGCGCTGGGCGAAGCGTAAGGTTAATGTGCAGGCTTGCCTGGTGGCAGCAATTTTCGCACGTCCGCGGCAAGCTGCTGCGGGGCATAGCCCACAAGGGTGTGCTGCAACACTCCCTGGCGATCGATGACCAACTCGGTGGGCAAGCCTTGAATACCCAGTCGCTGGGCAATGGCTTCGCTGCTGTGATGAATGTCTTGAAGTTGCGGCCAGGTTTCTTGCGGATGGGCGTGGCGATAGCGGCGAACGGCGGCAGCGGTATCGTTAAGCGATACGCCCAGAACTTCCAGCCCGTGACGGTGGTACTTGGCGTAGAGCTTGGCGATGGTCGGAGCTTCTCTTACGCACCATGGACACCAGGTGCCCCAGAAGTCCACGATAATCACCTTGCCCTTCCATTGGGCGGTGCTGAAGTGACCGCCACCCAACAGTCGTCCCTGTATGGTGGTCAAGCGGCCAGGCTTGGCAGGAGCTTTTAAGCCCGCGACCTGACCGCGGCTGTGTCCATCGCTGATGCTCATGAATACCGCCGTGAGTATCGCCGCCACCGCTAAAACCGCAAGAGCGATACCTCCGCCGCGTGGCCCTGGTCTTTTTTGATGAGACATAAAATTATCCTTCCTGCAGCGCCGAATCACCAATAATGGTGGCAGCGCCGCCACTATGTAGTAATACGCTACGAATAGTCACAATGTTTCCAGCGTCGTGGTTACTGCGGGCAACAATGAACAATCCGGACTTAAATTCGCTCCAGCGTGAGAAAAATGAAAGGCTGCGGTTTGCCGCTGGGGGTATGGTGAAGATGCGACGTTTCATCCACAGCCCTGAAGTCGGGGTCAAATTCGGCAGCCAAAGTGGCTGCGTCGTACCGGCAAACCTCCAACCCACTGCAGCGCGGCGGGCCGTCTTTGGCGAATGTGCCGATAATCAACCGCCCGCCTTTGGGTAGCGTGTGGCCCGCCAATTCAACATACCGTCGCCGATCGGAGAGTGCGCCTAGAAAATGAAAGACCGCGCGATCGTGCCAGACGTCGAAATGACCGACCTGCGTCACTTGTGTGATATCGCCGAGAATCCACTGAATAAGGTCTGCGCGGTGTGAGAGTCGGGCTTTGGCCTTGGCCAACGCCGCGGCGGAAATATCCAGCACGGCAATTGGGTTGTATCCGTGGTCGAGAAGTTTTTCCGGCAGGTGCGAAGTTCCGCCGCCGATGTCAATCACGGCTCCCGTGCCCGGCCAAGCTTTTTCAATGAGGCGAAACGAAGTTTCCGGATCAGGTTGATACCATCCGACCTGTGTATCGTCATTCTTGGTGTAAACCGTTTCCCAATGTTCTTTGCGGTCCATTTCTATTTCTCCGGTGCTTGTCTGGACAATACCAAGGCTTAACCGCCAAAAAGTTGCCCCTTCGGTCGCAGTGCCGGTGTCGTGCCCTGTCCAGCCAGCCAGCCTGAAGTGCCCAAACCCCGCCGCCTTCATCAACTCGATATCATGCCATTTCCTCCAGGCTAAGGGGCCACGCCGGCGGCGGACTTCACCTGATCCTTCAAGTCGTCAGTCATGCGTTGCAGGATGTTCTGCGCGACGGACTTCCGGGCTTCGGGATCCAACCCGGAAAACATCGCACCAACGCAACGCGGCATCATGTTCTGCATAAACCTCATCCGGTCCTCTGCGCCCATCTCTTTAAACATGCTATCCATCATGGCTTGCATCATCTTTGGCATGTCCTCGGGCTTCATCGCGCCGGACATCATCTTCCCCATCATGTTCTGCATACCTTCCATCATACGAATCTCCTCTTAGTAAATAGCGACGGTTCTCGCAAAAATTGCTTTGCTTTCACTATACGGTTTGACTGCCCTGAGGGTTCGATGGAAAAAGTCCATCGCAAGCGTCCAGATATTTGAGCACGAGCGGAACGCAGGCCATGGTCGCCCCGCCTCCCATCGCGACGGCGACGCCACATGCCTCCAAAATTTCGGCTTTGGTCGCGCCCGCCCCCAAGGCTTTTTCCAGATGCACCAATATGCACGGCTCGCAATGGGTTGCCAAGGCGATGCCCAGAACGATGAACTCCTTTTCCTTCATTGTCAGCGCCCCGCCCGCCAGTGAGACTTGGAACAATCCGTCCAAGTGCGCCATCACATCGGGCAGTTCGGCGTTCAAGTTGCCTTTGTCGCGCTTAAATTCAGCGAGCGATTCCTTCGGCGTCCGCATAATCTACTCCTTTTCTTCAGGTCAGTTCTCAACATTACTTTTTGAGGCCACATCGCCATGGGCCACGGATTTTTTCGGGGGCCCGGCCACCGCCGGAGGCGTTTCATTGTGCGCTGGGCGGATCCAGCGCGTGGCCAGCAATACCAGAACGCCGGCACCCAGAAGAATTCCCGACCAGACCATTGCCCAGTGTTCGGGTACCCATGGCAGGCCAACGGCACGGCCCCAATATCCCAGCAGCACATACTCGAACGCGAGATAGCCGCCGATGGCAAACAACAGCGCCAAAAGGACGGCGTTGAGAATGCGATTGCGCTGTCGCCGTGCCGCATTAAGCGTGCAGATACCGCGCCGGCGGAAATAGACCACAAGCGCCGCCGCCAGAAGCAGCAGCCCGACGCTACGGAACACCCATATATATTTTCCGCTCAACGTGTTGTCTACGCTGACGGCGGTTGAAACCGAGGCCAGCCCGAACAGCACCAATACCAGCGGCGTGATGCAACACAGGCATCCGGTGGCGATGGCCAGGAACGAACCGATAACAATTCCCCGACGGGCCTTTTGCGGCTTATCGCCCACTGTTTCTTCCTTCAAACGCGACGCATTGTCTGTTCTCATGATTTTGCACCTTTGTGTTTAACGATTCCGGCCTGAAGTCAGTTCGGCTAACCGCCTTGGCCGCCCTCCCAATTGCCGGCCGCGCCCGTTACGCGGAATTGCCGCGGCGGTTTCGCCGCGGAGCCCTCTGGCGTCACGCCGAACCTGCTCCGGCGAAGGCCTAACCACCGCGTAGCCATCCGCCGGAAGGCCGGCGAGCAACTTCGCCAAGCCCGGACGGGCGAGGTAGTAGCAGCGGAGTTTACCGTCTTCGTAATAGTCCACGATCCGGTGGGCGCGGAGGGCCATCAGATGTTGGGACACATTGGCCTGCGGCTTTTCCAGCAACTCCTGGATGTCCGTCACGCATCTGGGTCCCGCCGCCAGCCGCTGGATGATGGCCAGGCGTACCGGATGTCCCAGCAGTCGCAACAGGCTGGCATGATCTCGGAATGTCAAAGGTTTCGCTCCATAATAATATTCGAATATCCTAATGTGATAGGCCACCCGATGTCAAGTCTCCCGCACGTCTTTCTTCACGCTTCATGTGAATCTTACTGGATTTCTTTTCTCATTCTTTGATATTCTTCCTGATTGATTTCGCCGCGGGCGTAGCGCCGGTCCAGAATTTCCCGGGCGCTGGCGTCTTTTGGGTGCGGTCCATGGCCGCCGCACATCGCTCCACCGCCCCGGAACACAAATACCAGCATCGCGATTACGCAGATTAGAAATATCAAGGGAAATATCATCATCCACGGAAACCAATCCCAAGGTCCGTTCATCCAAGGTCCGTTCATCCACATAATCACGATACCTCCGTCAGGTGCCATAGTCATTACCTTACCCCGCCTACATCTATTATAGGCGGCAAGTTTGGAATTGGCGCTTCGCAATGTGCACTTCGCCGGACCACCGCGAATTCAACGCGCCGCCGCATGGATGTCCCGGATCACATCACGCTGGGTGTAGAGATCTCGGAGTATCTCCGGCGACATTGGCCGGTGCGGAGATAAAATCGCCAGGTAGGGCAATGCCCGGCCGCCAAGCCTCAGCCACAACGCTTTGTCTACGGGCCGGTCAATGTCGGCGCTAAGCAGCACGGTACCCGTTTCGGCGTACACTTCGCGCATCGCCGGGGCATCCAACACCGTGGCTTTCACAAATTTGCAGTTAATACACCATGGCGCACTGAAATCAATCACCACCGGATGCCCGGTTGCCAGCGCCGACTTCATCCGTCCCAACGTAACGGATTGCCATCGGTTCACCTGAAATGTGCGCGCATCCGTAGCGGCCGGCGTCGTGGCATTGGCAACATCTCTGAGTCCTCCCATCCATCCCACGAATAACGCTCCCGCTATGATTCCCGCCCCTATGCACCCGGAACGAATCATCCATATTGCCCGGCTGCTCATAGCCACGTTCGGCAGCCGCCCCCAACCCCAGCAAACTATTGCCAGAATCACCGCCAGCGCGAAGCCCGTTACAATTTGGGACCGATCATCTGTGCTCAACAGCAGATATACGGCCACCCCCACCATCACCAGTCCCAGTGCTTCCTTGAGCAATTCCGACCAGCGACCGGCTCGGGGAATTCGGTCCAGCCAAGCCGGAAACGCCGCCAGCAGAACATAGGGCCACGCCATGCCTATGCCGATCAGCGTGAAAAATACCGCCACAATCCAGGTCGGCTGCACCAAAGCCCAGGTGAGCATAATGCCCAGAAATGGCGCGCTGCACGACGAGGCCAGTATGGTCGCCAGCAAACCGGTTCCAAAGGCTCCGGCCAGGCCGCTGCCGGAGGTGTCTATCGCGGTCAATGCACGCGGCGGCTGGACGGTCCACACACCCAGCATGGACAACGCCAGCGCCAAGACCACCAGCGCGATCGTGATCAAAAACCACGGATGCTGGTACTGCATTCCATAAGTCAGTGCTTGCCCGGTCGCCGCGCGGTAGATGCCCATCACCACCGCGAGGACCAGAAAAAGTGACACGATGCCGGCCGCGAACAGCACCGCGTGGAGCACCGCACGCGGACGTGAGCCGTGCGCTTGCTGGACCATCGCCAGAACTTTCAGCGGAATCACCGGCAATACACACGGCATGACATTGAGAATCAGCCCTCCGAGCAATGCGAAAATAATCAACTGCCATATCGACTCACTGGGCCGCGATACTTGGTAGTGTAGAGCGTTGATTTGGCTAAGTTCCTCGGCGACGGCGGAGCTTCCGCCAGCGGAGATCCCCATCACGGCACCGCTTATCGGCCCGCGAGTTACCGGTACAGCCCGGGGCGTCCTGGGTGCCGATGTCGCGGACAATGCCGCATGAGTGCCGATGATTCGCAGGATCGTGCGAAGCCGCAGGGTCTGTGGCACCAGACAGGATTGATCGTTGCAAGCCTGAAACGTAAGCTGTGCAGTAATTTTCTGCCGTCCCGCCGGTGCCGTGCCAAGCACGTTAAACGGAATTGTAATATCGAGCCGCCCCTCATAAACCGAAAGTTTTCCCAGACTTGTAATCTGCTTGGAAACGGGAATATTAACCGCCGCCGGGTAATGCACAACTCCAAAAACCAGCCCCGTCGACGGCGAAAGTTTCACGGATGCCGGAATCAGAAAACTTTCCAGCGGATGGTGGCTTTGAATGTGGTACCCTGAAGCCACCACAAGGTGGATCACCACCACGCCGTGCCCCGGCGCGGCAATCTTCGCCGGTCGGACCGCCATGGAGGCCGTAACCACATGCGGTGCCGAGAATAGCTCGCCCACCGCCTGGGCCTGAACGTAAAGGTTCGGCAACGCCACTGCCAGCAGCATGGCGAACGCACCAAGAGCCGCAACTACGGGCGGCGTCCATCGGATTCGCCCCCGGAGACCAAAATGGTTATCACGTTTCAGCGCTGAACCTCGCGTTATTTTCCGGGGATACTTGACAGCTCGTCCATCGTGAAGCGGTCAAGAGCCACCGTTGCCCTTTTGAATCAGCCTCCGCACGTCCGCATCCAACTTTCGCACATCGGCCCCAAGCTGCTTGGAGGAGCTTGCGACGATGGTATATTTCAATATTCCTCGGCGATCAATGACACATTGCGCCGGAAATGCGCTCACTCCCAGTTTCTGGGCCAAAGCCGCATTGCCGGCGCCTTTATCGAAAATTTCCGGCCACGCGACCTTGGGGTTCGACTTGAGGTATGGCCGCACGGCCGCGGCGGTGTCGCTGAGGGGCACACCAACGATTTCCAAGCCATGGCCGTGATATTGGCCGTACATTTTTTCGATGGCGGGCATTTCCGCCCTGCACCATGGGCACCAAGTGGCCCAAAAATCAATCACCACTACTTTGCCCTTCCACGTCGCGGTATTGAGGTGTCCACCATTCAGCAGTGCGCCGGTTATCACGACGGGCTTACCCGGAACAGAACCAGCTCCGCCCGCTTGCTTGGCCACACTGCACGCGGCGTGTTTCATCATCGCGGGCCTGACCGATCGGCCAGAAGGTGTGTCCACGCGTCCAATGGCAAGGCCCTGTTGCAGAACCAGTATTACGACTGCCAATAAGGCCGTAGCGCCGGGTGTTGCACCTATATCTGATCGGAACTTTTTCTTTGCGTCAGGCATAACGTAAACTCCTTTGAAAATATGGGTGGTTTAGTTTTCCACCATCATTTCAAGTATTCTAATACTTGAATGTATCAGCTATCAGCCGTCAATGCCATATCACACCCAATCAAGCGGATGGTTCAGTTTGATACCGACCGCCCCTGATATCTTTATTTTTGATATAAACAGGTTACCAACGTTCTTTGCGGTTCATAGGCTACTTACTCCAGATGCTCACAACCCTTTACATTAGTACGCACCAGCAGCGGGCAGGTTCAGAGAGGGTGATCCGCACGGTCCGTCCAAGGCGAAGGTTCGGGTCCCGAGTGCCACCCGATGGTCGATGGCGTCAGCACGCATCCGAGTCGTCGCCGGGGGTACTGGCGGCGTGTGAACAGCAACTTGGACCTGAGCAACAAGCGGCTGCGCCTCGGTGCAGAGTACGGTTTCCCATGCGTGGTGAAAGCCAGTAATAACCGCAGCCGGTTGACAGCAGTGTTACCAGGGCCATCAAAGGCTTGCCCAGGCCCAATGCTTTGGCCCCGAAAATACTTAAATAAACGGCCAACATCGGTGAGCCGCAGCAACCAATCAGGAAGCATCCGCCCACCATAAGTATTCCCATGAGAGAAACGCTTCCTACCGCTCCCGCCGCCATTGCGGCTCTTCGTTGGTAAAAAAACTGCATTATTGCCCACGCCCCAAAAGCCGACGCCAGCGCATAGGAAAACCCCGTGAAATAGTCTCCCGCCTCCACATAGGCCCCAAAGCCCAGCCAAGTGTTATCAACAATGCCCACATTCGCCCAACCAGAGGCCGGCTCACTGCTGATCCGTCGAATGTACAGAGCATGAAATACAAATACCAGACCAAAAATCACCAGCGGAAGCCAACGTGCAATCCGTGTGATTGGTTTTGCGGTTGGGTTATTGCCAAGTACCTCGTTGGTCATTGTATTGTTACCTTTTTTGCGATAAAGGCGTAGCCTTTCCTTCCTTTAACCAGCGTTCCATCGACGCGCACGGTTTGCTTGATTTTCGGTGCTGCTCCCTTCCACTTTACGGGAATTTTTGTCGGCTCATCCTTTGCCAGACATGCGAATCCCTCGCGACGGTACTCCCGCATATCCACCATAATAAATCCTTTTCCTGGCGTGACGATTCCCACCACGCCCGTGAGCGCCAGACGCCCCAAATATTGCGCGGGATGGGAGGCCACAGCTCGGACTGTCGGGGAACGGGGAGCCGTCGCTGGAGGCACACTGGAAAATATGGCCCCGGCGGGCAGGATCGTCGAAAACGCGAAAAATATTGCGATAGCAAAGATAAGGTGTTTCATTGTTCGTTCTCCTTTGGTTCAGGTCCACAACCGCAAGATGATGTCCTGGTTGAAGGAGCACCGGTCTCCGGCAGAGAAGTTCGCGCTTCCGGTGCCGCATCTTGCACATAGGGCTCTCCCGTGCCCAGCGAAAATTCCGCTCGCGCCAGCTCTCTGCCCAGATAGGCGGCATGGTCCAGCCGGGAGATGAGTTGCCGTTCAATTACAGGTATATAAATTTCAGTGGCCGATGTTCCTTCCACGATTACGTCTAAAACGCCGGTGTTCTGGTAATGTTCCAGTGAAAGCTTGCGTTTTGGTCGATCCACATAAACGATGAAATATCCTGCGGGATCGGATACCATTTTTTCGGGTTTATACCCGGAAATTACCGGCACGCTCTGGGTGGATATCCACGGCGCAGCCGGGCCGGGCGAGCGTGCCTTGCACGCACTGACAGCTTGGGAAATAGAGGCCAAGTCTGTTACGCCGATCAGGTCAACGACTTCAACGGTACGTCGGAAATGTTCCACCATATCCCGGCCGATGTTCCGCACGATCGGACGTTTCCCATTTGCGCCTAGGATTCGGCCGCCCGCATCCAACCCGTATTCAATATTGTCCGGGAAATTCGCGTGGGTGAAAGCGTCGAGATAATTTTGTTCGATGCCAGGGCCTGCTGCGGAGGCCGGTCCGAGGTTAGGCGAGCGGTATGGAAGTACCGGCAAGTTAAGCGCATG
>JAJYZF010000132.1:0-6213 GCA_021800165.1 Planctomycetota bacterium
TCGTTATGAACCACGGGCCGTCAAACGCCGCGCTAAACCCATCGCCCTGTTGACCGTGCCACGCCAGCAAGCCCGACGACAACTGGCCAGAAGCGCCGGTGCCGCATGTTAGCCCTGCTTAAGGAAGTGCCATTCGTGGCTGTCCCTAGTTTTAGGTGCTTCCGCCGGCCGTCGTTTCGTCTCATTTTGCAGCGGGTGCCGGGAGTTGCCGATGGCCCGGCCGGCCTGCTTTGCCCGAATGCCCGGTAGGCCCAAGGGTCTTCAAGAAGGCGGGGCCTTTCAGGAATTTCTCGACCGATGCTTTGCGCGTCGTCGGAAGGTAGGCACCCTTGGGGGCCGTGCCCGGTCCTGGCGGGAAGAGGCAAACGCCCCAGACCCTGTTTGGTAAGGTCCAAGGCTCGATCCCCCGGCCCGTACCCGCCACGCGGTTGGCGTACATCCAAGGCCCTGGGAGGGTCGGAACTTGTCCCGCCGCTTGCGGCAAGCGCCGCCGGTAAATGTAATCCTCCATCAAACCGGCGACGGACCACCCAGTAATGCGGCACCAAGGTACGGGATACGCCGCTGCGGCGTAGAGCAACCACGCCGCCCGGCGCACCGAAATTCGCGGGCGCTGCCATTTGCGGTATTTGAGCGCCGGCGCGCCCTTGCGGTGGACCACCACCAGTTTTTCCGGGTAGAAATATCTCTGCAGAAGATTCCTAATCCCGGCGCGATTCGCGCCGCCGCAGTAAGAGGCAACCCCAAGCGCCCAGAAATAGAAATTTCGGCTTTGCATCAGCTCCGCAGCCTGGCTCGCGGGCAGGACGTTGGCGAAGGGGTAGAACTTGAACCCCGTGCGCCGCGCCCGGCCCCAGAGGCTTAGCGCTGCTTCAATTGGATTGAGCTGTTGGGCCGTCAGGGCTGTGGGGACGGCCAGCCCGATGGGCAATATCCCCCGATCCGCGAAAATCGCGGCCGTGTGGGCTGGCCACATTGACACGGTCGCGACAAGGACCGTGCCACGGCGCAGCAGCACGCTCGGCCCAGGCGGGCTGGGTCCGAACACGTTCCCAGTCATCTGGGCTCTGCCGATATAGCTGCCCAGGACGACAGACGATCCCGGTCGGAGCGCGGCGAAATCAGAAAATATCACCCGCGCCTTGTATGCGCAGGAAAGCCCTATGCGGGCTGGGGGCGTCAAACCTGGCTGGCGGGACTGCGCGGCCACATTCGCGGAGGTGATTTTGCCGATGATATCCCCGCAAAGGTCCTCCCTGTTTCCGAACCGGAATCGCCCGACCCAGGGGGCCAGCGCGGAGAGCCAGGCATGCGCGGGCACAACGTCACCACCGTGGAGGCGCACGAGAGGCCCGCCCGCGGGCGGACCCGCCTGGCTGGACGTTGCGGCGGCGGACGCCGACCCAACCGCGGCGTTGGAGGGAGCGGGCAGGCCAGAGAGGGCGGGTAGAACCGCCACGCCCAACAACCCAAGCCAGCGGGCCGACGGCGGGATTGGCTCGGCTTTTCGCATGTTCGTCTCCTGATTAGTGCCACGTCTAGTCGTACAAGGCAGGGTTGGCGGGGGTTCCGCTTGTGCCAAAGACCGTCGTTTTAGGTATTGCCGCAACGAAGGCCGCGTTGTTGCCCAGCGGCGAGTAGCCGAAGTCTTGGTCGAGCGTGACCACGCCCGCAGTGCTGGTCCCGGCAAATTGGCGGACCACTCGAAGAGGGCTGGGCAATCGCCGAGATCGGCGAGGCTCGGATAGACTCGGGTACGGAGGCATAACGCTGTCCATGGTTTTTTGAACCACAAAGGAGGTCGAGGCAACGAAGGTTCCGCGGCGGCGATACCTCCCGGCCAACTCCATCTCTGGGGATGTTTCGTTCACCGCGACCATAAGAGCTGCCACAAAAGAGCCATGTTCTCAACGCCCGAATTCTAACCTTTCAACCCCAGGATGCAATACCTACGCCAGTAACCACACCATTAAAATCACCGTCAATTCCTTGAGATCAACTGTTTAATGCATGGACGCCAAAATTCCTGCGTCCCGTAGGCCCAACGCCGTTCGGGTGAGCGGCCAATCGGGATTCGCCTGCTCAAATCTCACCTGCTCCCGGCGAAGCCGTCGCATGGTTGACGATCATTGGGATTCTTTTTAATAGGTGGCTGTCCCTAGTTTTAGGTGCCGCATCAAAGGTGCCTCTCCATCCATCGAAGGATGCGCGGCCACAATTTTTCCGCCGGTCCCTGGGGCTGCCGGCCCTGCGCCGCCTTGCCGGGCCACCCGAGCGGCGGGGACGGAAACAGCGTCGTGCCCGGCCGCGGGGAATCCGGTGGCCTCGCTGCTTGTGGTGGGATGAGCCACACGCCGAGGCAGATAAGTGAGCTGCCGACCATCAAAAACGCGGCACCCGGGCGTGGGTGGTGGGGGATCCCGCACCACGGCTCCGTCATGATCCAAGGCATAGGCAACAGGCCGAGGGTAAAAATACGCACGACCCGGCCAAACGGCATTGTCCGGCTTGCTTTGCTAAGCCACACCAAGGCAGCAATTAATCCGAGGTAATAGATGACGACCACTGGCCTAGCCCACCAGATAAGCCCATCGCGCCCCGGGAAAAAGGCCAGCACCGCCTCGAATAGAAGCATCGCGCCGGTCGGGAACGCTAGCCCGGGGGCGAAGGGCGGGAGCCAGGGAAGGTTCAAGGAAGTTAGCCAGCAACCCCATCCCATGCCATATAACGCCCAACCAACCAGTGAGAGGCTCGGTGGTAGCCGCACCAGCCCGTTCCACCGTGGCCTATTTGGTTCCCTAGACCCCGTTGCCATCATTGCACCTCCATGCTGCCGGAATCATAGCCTGAATCGCTGGTTACGCCCGATTGGAAGAAGTTCTGCAAAATGTTCAGCGGCCCGGTAAAATCGCCGTTTACGCCGATGCCTTGCCAAAGCAGGTTGCTATTGGTGTTGTGGCGTTTCAGGGTGAAAATGCTGCCATTCATAGAAATTATTCCATAAGCATTATAACTCTCAAAGTTCCCGCAACCAGCGTTTTACCCCTAGCCACAGTTTCTCCACCGATCGCGCCGACGACCGGCTCCACAGGACAGGCCAACTCCCGACACAAATTAACGTAGCGCTCGCGCAGAACAAAAGAAATCCGAGGGAGAAGGGAATCACGGTGAAATAGTACCACGGTGAGAGCGTGCCGAGCGGAAGCACGCAAGGCCAGATTGCAGGTGGTCCCGACCGGCGGAGCGGCGCGACCGCGCTCGCGGCCAACCCGGTGAGGGTAAGTATGGCAACCAGCGGCATGGGCAGGTAGGCCGTCGGCATGTGCTGGGCGGAGCGAGGCGACGCGTCCGCAGCGAGACCGTCCATGGTAAGTAGCACGATCCACGCGCCCACCGGGAATCTCAGCGCCCCCGGAACGAACCCCGGGCCGCGCATCTGCAGCGATATGCACAATAACACCCATCCAATGCCGAAAGCGCACCACTTGTACATCCCTAGCCGAACGCCCCCACCGCCGCGTGGTATCTGCATCTCCATTTAATTCACCCCCACCGTTCCGGGTTCGTAGCCGCTGTCGCTGGTTACGCCCGATTGGAAAAAATTCGGTAATGCGTTCAGCGGCCCGGTAAAATCGCCGTTTACGCCGATGATATCGCCGTTGGCATCGTGGCCAAGCGCGAGGTTGAAGGAATATGGCACCGCCAGATCCATCGGCATAAGCTCCAAGTGCCGCATCAAAGGTGCCTCTCCATCCATCGAAGGATGCGCGGCCACAATTTTTCCGCCGGTCCCTGGGGCTGCCGGCCCTGCGCCGCCTTGCCGGGCCACCCGAGCGGCGGGGATGGAAACAGCATCGTGCCCGGCCGCGGGGAATCCGGTGGCTTCGCTGCTCGTGGTGGGATGAGCCAGACGCCGAGGCACACGAACGAGCCACCGGCGGCAAAGAGAAAGAGGCCCGGCAGCCAATCAGTTTGGCTATTTCCTGGAATCAGTAATGCCCACGGCAGCAAAAGTCCGATGGCACCCACGCGCACGAGTCTGGCCATGGCCGGTTGCTCGCGACGGATGAAAGGGGCGATCATTCCACAAACTAAGCCGGTGTAATAACCCCAAACAACAAGCCGATTCAAAATCGGGATGTGGCTGCCCGGTACGAAAGTGCCAACACTCGCTATTAAAACGAACCAGATGGGCAACGTGGGATGCGGGCAGGGACCTGGGAAGAGGCAAGCGACAGGTACGAGAGTCGAAACCAGCCACACTGCCCACCCTCCGATATAGGCTGTCCGCCCGATTTGGGAACGGCGAAAACGGAACAGCGGTATTGGCAGGTTCTATCGGCTCCGGCGGGCCTTGTCCGGTTGGAGTGACATCACTGCACCTCCACCGTGCCGGAATCACTGGTTACGCCCGATTGGAAAAAATTCGGTAATGCGTTCAGCGGCCCGGCGAAATCGCCAGTCACGCCGATGCCTTGCCAAAGCAGTTCGCTATTGGTGTTGTGGCGTTTCAGGGTGAAAATGCTGCCATTCATATAATTTATTCCATAAGCATTATAACTCTCAAAGTTCCCGCAACCAGCGCCGGAGGCGGTGCGTGAACTTTTCCTTCGGCCATAGCGGCGGCAGGAGGAGGTCTCACCGTTCGCCTCCCGATCCGGGAAGCCGGTGGCGTGGTTGCCAAGGCTGGGACGGAGCGGTCCACGTTGCGGCCGCGGCCAACAGGATGCCCACAGCCAAAAGGTGTGCCCCGGGATAGTGTTTCGCGTCGGCGTAGCCAGCGGCTAACCAGATTGTCAATGCGGAAATCGGCCCGGAGCATGCCCGCGCGGCCCAGAGGATACGGCGGTTGCCCAGTAGCGCCCCCGCCACCATCAGAAGGACCCCAACCCAAAAAGGCAAAAACAGGAACGGGAGCGCGAGGGCAGACAGCGTAACAAAGAGCCAAGTTGGAAAAGGCTCGCCGCGCAGGTTGATCCCAAAGGTGGTCGAAAAGGACAGGGCCGCCACCGCCAGGGACGAAAAAACGAGAACCCGGGCGATCCAAACCCTCAGCCTCGCGGTGGCACCGCCGCGTGGTATCTGCATCTCCATTTAATTCACCCCCACCGTTCCGGGTTCGTAGCCGCTGTCGCTGGTTATGCCCGCACTGTACGTGTCCCGCAAGGTCGGGGCGTTATCGTTGAACAGGTGCGGATACCTGCTCACAACACTATCGGATTCGACCGCGCGAAATTTCGCCGAGGCCGGATGCCTTGTGAGCGCTGCAGGGCCGGGATAGTTAATCTCACAGGCAGGAATGGCTGTGCTACCTTGGGGGTAGGACCTCGTAAAATTGTCGCGGTGAAGAGATTTTACGGCGGTGGTATGCTGAGTCGCCAATGTGCAAGGGGAGCCAGGTAATCGCCGGGATCGGCGAGGCCCGGATTCCGAAATTCTTTCGGCAAGCGTTACCATTGGAAGCCCATTATCGCGATTGCTTAAGCCGGCTTCAACCACGGGCCCAGCCGCGGGTGGTTGCCGCCCTGCTGCGCGGCTGTGGCCGCAGGAGTTAGAATTTGGGAGTTAGGAGTTGGGAGTAAGGGCGGCTGCGGATGCGCTAAACGCGGCGCGGCCAGTCCCGATTCATCGGGACGCCGCGGCCAAATAATGGCCGGGCTGGGTGGTTGTGAGGAGCGGTCAGTCCCGATGCTTGGCTCCTGCCACATCGGGATTTCGGCATCAATGCCTCAACGACGACGACGATTTTTTACCGCAGGGGGGGGCTCACCGCAGGGGACGCAGAGGATGGACGGGGGGCGCTGCGCGAGAGAGGAGCACGGCGGCTGTGGCCGCAGGAGTTAGAATTTGGGAGTTAGGAGTTGGGAGTAAGGGCGGCTGCGGATGCGCTAAACGCGGCGCGGCCAGCAGGCTGGCCGGCTTAGAAAATTTTTCGCGGATTCTGCGAACGGGCTGGGTGGTGGTGAGGAGCGGTCAGTCCCGATGCGCTGGTCCTCCAGCATCGAGGATTTCGGCATCCGTGCCTTCCCGATGCGCGGCTCCTGCCACATCGGGATTTCGGCATCCATGCCGCGACGGGAGTTAGGAGTCAGGAGACAGGAGACAGGAGACGGGCGCTGCGCGAGAGAGGAGCACGGCGGCTGTGGCCGCAGGGGGGATGTTCACCGCAGGGGACGCGGGGGTACGCAGAGGATGGACGGAGGGCGCTGCGCG
>JAJYZF010000132.1:6223-7670 GCA_021800165.1 Planctomycetota bacterium
TAGGAGTCAGGAGACAGGAGACGGGCGCTGCGCGAGAGAGGAGCACGGCGGCTGTGGCCGCAGGAGTTAGAATTTGGGAGCTAGGAGTTGGGAGTAAGGGCGGCTGTGGATGCGCTAAACGCGGCGCGGCCAGGCCCGAATCATCGGGACGCCACCGTCTCCCGACGAATGTCGGGGCCTTCGGAACCGGGCTGGATGATGGCGCAATCCCGACGCATCGGGAGATGGAAGGTGGCGGAAAATTTCATCAGGCCGGCCCGGGGCTGAATGATTTCGGCAGCACGTCCACTTGCCACTGCCCCACCGTTGTAAGGCGAGAGTCGCACCAAAGCGATAGCCACAGGTTTGCGGGCTTCATGGATTGGCGAAGCGGAAAAAAACTTGGGGTAAAAAAAACCGGCCGGGTGTCTGTAAACAGATCCCGGCCGGCTCAACTTTTCAAGTGAACATGGGGTTTAGTTCCTGGCAATCGTGAGATTGACAAGTGAAAGGACGCCACCAAACTTGTGTTACCACAAGAGGCCCAACCGTTATTTCAACCGGCTGGACGAAAAATGCTCTGACGTTCACGGGCGGATTGCTCCGCGAATCCCATTGATAGACTGTTCCAAGGATTTGAACCCTTGATTTCCGCAACCGAAGATCAACTGCTGTGAAGCGATTGATGCGCCCGCAACATGTCAACGGCGATTTAGATCAAATCGTCTCGATGCACGGGATGGTTGTGGTGTTTTAATTAAACTAGAAAAAGCCTGATCAAAAGGACCGTGTTCTAAGAAAATCCCTTAGAAAGGAGGTGATCCAGCCGCAGGTTCCCCTACGGCTACCTTGTTACGACTTAGTCCCAGTCACCGGTCCTGCCGTAGCGCCGCGAGGCGTTTCAGGCATTACCGGCTCCCATGACTTGACGGGCGGTGTGTACAAGGCTCAGGAACACATTCACCGCGGCATAGCTGATCCGCGATTACTAGCGATTCCAACTTCATGAGGGCGAGTTGCAGCCCTCAATCTGAACTGGGCCGTTTTTTCTCCGATTTGCTCCACCTTACGGTCTTGCTTCGGTTTGTCAACGGCATTGTAGCACGTGTGCAGCCCTGGGCATAAAGGCCATGAGGACTTGACGTCATCCCCACCTTCCTCCGGTTTAACACCGGCAGTCTCGCTAGAGTGCTCAGCATTACCTGTTAGCAACTAACAATAAGGGTTTCGCTCGTTATGGGACTTAACCCGACACTTCACAGCACGAGCTGACGACAGCCATGCAGCACCTGTGTTGGTTCCGGATTGGATACCGGTCGTTCATATTTCTATGTTCTACTTCCAACATGTCAAGCCCAGGATAAGGTTCTTCGCGTTGCTTCGAATTGAGCCACATGCTCCACCGCTTGTGTGAGCCCCCGTCAATTCCTTTGAGTTTTAGCCTTGCGACCGTACTTCCCAGGTGGCA
>JAJYZF010000133.1 GCA_021800165.1 Planctomycetota bacterium
CCATCTGCGAACAGGGGGCCACCCCCAATCCGATCCCGCAATAGAGCCCGTCTGGGGCACACGGATGCGCCTGGTCGAAGCAATTCGGAGGCGGATTCGCCGCCACTTTCGCCAGCGCCCTGGGCCCGTCGGCGACTAGAAATTTCGCACCGAGAAGCGCCGCCGCCGCGTAGCCGGCGCGGCAGATCACGCTACGCCGCGTCAGCCCAATCGCCGCTTTCTGCGATATTCGGTCCGCCAGATCCGCCTGTTCCGGCTTTCTCGAATTAACCTCAAGCATAAAGGCGGTCCTCAAAGTTGGAACCCGGGATCGGGCAACCTGCCGCTGTTATAATCCCCGGCTTTTCACTGCGCACTCTCAACGCCCCCCACGATGCAGATTGGAGGCCTGAATAGGCGAATGACTTTGCCCGCCGCATCGACCTCGCCGCCGCCGCAGAGGCTCGTGATCAAATATATCCGGCGACCCGAAACGTACATCTGGTTTGCCCCAACCGGTATTTTTTCCTTCCGGATCAGATTCCCGGTTCGCGTGTTAATAAAATAGAGCCAACTCTTATCCCCATAACCGGTTCCAAGCACAATCCCCTCGTGATGGCCGAAAAGCTGAAAGCCCGAGGTAAATTGGTTTTTCCCGATGGGGATTTTCGTCTCGCGCAACTTTTCGAGATTGTCGGCCCCGTCAAGTGTGAACCTCATAAAACGGTTTCCGAAGGCCTCCATCCCAAGCAAGCTCCGCCCCCGCACGGCCATCCAATACGGAATGCCGCGCAGGCGGTGTGGCACCTTGCACTGGTGCAACTGACCGGATTTCTCCGATAGGTAAAACATGTTCGGACGTGCAAGGGCGGCGACGGCGGGCAGTTTTGCCGCCGCCGAGGCGTCGACGATGAGAAGCCCACCGATGACGGGAAAAAAAATGGGCCTCCCGATACGGCGGCTCGCCTGAAATTTCACCGCAGGCTTCATTGATGGCCAGCGCACGCCGCGGAGGGTGTTACCGTCAACAAGCCATAGCATTCCATCCGGACCGCTCTTAAAAAGCCATGACGGCGCGCTGGTATAAAAGTTGTTCACATAGACAGGATCACGAACGCTACGGATCACCGTACGCGTTAAAGGGGAAAGCTCAAGTATCCTCCCGGCGGGGCGCCCAGCGGCTTGGCCAGATACGGCAATGAGGAAATTTTTTCCGCTGGGCGAGCGCGTCACCTGGCTCGGGCCATTAAGTGAGATGCCGCACCACGGCCGGCCCGCTCGTAAATTAATAACGATGACACGCGATGGTGAGGCGCCTCCTCCCCCGTGGCGGAGACCCAATGAGGAGGTGTCGTCGACAAGGGCCAGGAAGCGGGGAGGGTCGGCGCTTTTGCGAGCGGGCGCGGCAATAGCCCCTCCGGCCACGCCGGCCGCCCGGGCCCCACCTGCAAGGGCAAGTGGAATCATTATTAAAATTACAGGGGGCTTTACAATTGACAATCGCATCGAATTACCTCCTTTTTTGAGCCCAGCACGCGGCCTAGCATTTCGTGCTTGTTACCGAGACCGCTGTACATATGTAATTGTCCTGAAAAATCAGCCCGCTACACCAACTCTGGATGATCGCGTTGTTAGGGCAGCCGGCGTTGCCCGCGATGCAGTTCTTGGAGCACACGGCTGGCAGCCCGTTTTGATTCGCAATGGTGCCGCTGCAGCAATCCGTGTATTGAACGAGATATGAGGCCTGCAGGTTTAGGCAGCTGCAGCATCCCGTCCAACTGTTTTCCGCTTTCCTGCCCTGCGGACACCCGCTGGCCTGTAGGCAGCCGGGGCATGCGGCGAAATCGCTGCACAGGGCTGCCGTTTTAGAAATACCGCACAACATCCCGTTCTTCCCACATTTACCGCCGCCGGGTGCGCTGTAGAGCGCTGTACTAAACGCGCACGGCGGATTCGCTGCCACTTTGGCCAGTGCCCGCGGGCCATCGGCCACCAGAAATCGCGCACCGAGGAGCGCCGCCGCCGCGTAGCCAACGCGGCAGATCACGCTGCGCCGTGTCAGGCCAAGGGCTGCCTTCTCGGCGATTCTGCCCGCCAATCCTGCCCGCTCCGAATTCCCCAGTCTATCCTCCCGCATATATCTTCTCCTTCATGGTAACATCTGCACCTCCCAAGGCCTTGGCGACGCGCACCTGCACCCCAACGAGCCCGTTGAAAGCGGCGAGGTCAAAGGTTCGGCCAGACGCCAGCACCGAGCCATCCGCCCCGACCACGGGCAACCGGCCAACGCAGATGCATTCGAATCAATATTCACCCATTTCCCGCCTGCGATCTATGAAGCCAGCAATAAAAGATTTCCGTGCACAAGATGCCCACCCCTTCACCTGGCTCCTCCAACGACATCGACCGTCGAAAACGGACCCGTGGAGGTCCGCAGTATCCTCCCATCCTTTGACACCTCCGTGACGGCACCGCCGGCGCCCACCAAGCAAAACTTTCTGCCAAGCATTACCATCGTTTCAGCCACAATCGGGACACGAACCGCCTTTAAGACCTTGCCGGTGCGGATAGAGATGAGATAAATCTCACTGCTACGTGGGTACCGGCCACCCCCTGACGCCATCGCAGCGCCGACCGTTCGACTTATTTGATGGAACGCGAGAATCCTGTGTGGCAGGTGCGCCGGCAGGTCTGCGGTCGCAATGTTTAAAAGCCGCCCCCTCTTTCCTACCAGATATCTAAAGAAAACCTGCGTCGCGGTAAAGCCGGCGACCGTCCGGCCCCTCACCGACAGAACTGTTGGGATACCGCGAAGCTTCGATGGCAATGAAATGCCTCGGAGGCGGCCGCTTTCCGAAAGCAGGTACATTCTCGGCGCCACTTGGGCGGTAGCCATTGGATTTACGAGAGGAAGGGTGTTAACCATCAGCACACCCCCCTTTATTGGGATCAGGAGGGGATTTCCGATTTTTTTAAGCATTTCACGCAGAGTTCCGGGATAGCTGCATATCCGCCTGAGCGACGGCCAGTGTACGCCGCGAAGCCCTTGGCGGTTAATCAACCAAAGCACACCGTCGGGCCCAATCTTAAAAGGGCAAAAAATTCCTGGATTAGGATTACCAAGGTACGCCCCCACCAACTTGGTGCGGAAAACAGCCCGCAGTGTAGGGGAATATTCCTGAACGATGGCGTCGCCTCTGCTTTTTGCGGTCGCAACGAGGAAACCACCTCCGGTTGGGGATACGCAAACGAACGGATAGGACGATACTGGTACGACGCCGACGTACCCGAAAACACGGGTATCGAAGAAAGCGACCTCCCCAACGGTGTCCGGCGCCGACGCGTTCTGCATGCCCAAGGTGTAGGAAGCAACAGCAAAAAAGCGCTGGCGCGGCCCCCGGTGCACACGGGTCGGTGCGGCAGGTAGCGGTTGGCACGTATTCATGAGGACCGTGGTACTCAGGATGGCGGCCACGATCCGGCAAAGCGTCCGTTGCCGGGCACGGGTCAATGTTGGCGGCATATGGTTTCCCTTTCCGAAATAGCAAGCAGGCTTGGCGGCCGTCTGAGCGAGCCCCACTCCGTGGCGAGCGTCTTTCAACACTTTGTTTGCGTCGGTTCCACCTTGGTGCAGATATAATAGTCCGTGCCTGGCCCACCGCAATATCAAGAACATCTTGGCACCACCCGGTCGTGGAATAGGTGTTTGCCGGACAGTTAGCGTGCTCGAAACATTGATTTTTGTTACAGGGGGCAGGCAGATCCAAATAATTCTTAACTGTAGAACTGCAGCAGTCGGTGTATGTAACGATGTAGGATGACGACCCACTAGCGCAACTGCAGCAACCCGTCCATGAGCCCTCGGGCTGTGATCCAACGGGACATCCGTTCGCCTGTATACACCCGTTGGGGCAACTCTGCAATAATTGGTCGCAGTCCGACGCACTATTCGATATTCCACAGTAAAGGCCCGTTTTACCGCAAGGGTTCTGGGAATCAAAGCAGGGTGGGTTCGCTGCCACTTTGGCCAGTGCCCGCGGGGAACGTCTGTTACGCGACTGCATATCATTCACCCCTGACAATCTCCGCGCCCATCAAGCCGATGCAGCGGCCCACACCCTTGCAGGCTGCGGATTGAAGAGCGCGTCAGCGGCCCGACACCACCGCAGAAAATGGCAGCGGCGGCATACAACGGCCCACTATCTTGCCCGCAGAGTTCACCACGAGCACGGCGCCGGACAAAGCGAAAACGTAAAACCTGCCGTGAAGGTAGACGACGGCCGAGCCACTCAACCTGAACTTCCATCGATCCAACACCGCGCCTGAACGCAGCGCGATGATCCAAAGCTGGCATCTGTCGTCCAGGCCCCCCCGCCCGACCAAAAGGGCCCCATGCCCGTCTCCCGCCCGTGCGAAGGCGTACACCTGAAGACCATTCCGATGCCCGAAAACGCGCCGCTCGAAAAAGTGGCCCGCGTCTCCGTTTTTCGCCAGCCTAAAACGAAAATAATAACCCCCAAACGCTGTCATTCCAAAGAGAGCACGACCATTGGCCGCCGCAAATAGCGGCGTCCCGACAAAGCGCCGCGGCACCTGCAGGCGATGCGCATGACCCCGCAACGAAAGAAAAAGCATCCTGGGTCGCCGGGACACGCTGGCCGCCGGGTTCGCCAACACAGAGGTGTCGGCTAAAACCGCCCCGCCTTTTACGGGAAATATGGCTGGCACGCCTACCGCCAGCGGGCCGCGATATCTGAATACGGGCTTTGCCGACGGCCAGCGATATGCGACGATTCCTTTGGCGCCCATACCCCACAAGAGGCCGCCGGGGCCAACCTTGAACCACCAAAAAGCCGGGGGATTCGGATCGCCGAGCGAAATCGGCAGGCGTTCATCGGTGGTGAATTCACCGGTGGCTGCATTGTATTCCCGGATCAGCGAGCCGTGGCGGGCACGGCGGGCAATGAGGAACTTGGCCCCCGCGCCTAAGGGCGCAATAAAGCCGAACCGTCGTTTCAGCCAGAGCAGGCGCAGATACATTCCTGCGGCCGGATCGTAAAACGCAACCATCGAGGCGCCGTCCTGAGCACGTCCGGCATTCACATTGGGGCCTACCAGGCCGGGTGCAAAGAATGACACCGCGACCCAGCTGCTGCGTCCGCTGGCGGCCGCCGTTGCGGCGGCCCCACCGACCGCGACAACTGCCACCAACCGCAACGCGGCGGCGGAAAGGATGCAATGGGGAGATGGCATAGATTTCTCCATCAGTAAAATCCGGCCGCGGGCGCCGCGTGGGCAAGATTGCCGTAATAGGTGCTCTGCCCTGCAGGGTCAAACCATTTGAGCAAGGCAGCGGCGATGAATACCAAAGCCAGCACGTCCCGAAATACAACGGCAATGAAATGACGCTGAAGTTTTTTCATGGCCCCATCGCCTCCTTGATCCAGCGAAATAGCGCCCTGCGACGGAGAGCACAGGTGTATCTCTCCGCGCGGACTTCCCGTCGCCAGCCCACCAAGGTCCGCTGCAGAAGCTTGGCCACTCGCCCCCGATTGGCGGCGGCGGCGCGACGCACTTCGGCCCTCATCTCCTGAAGCACTTGGTATTGCCACAGCGTGTGGGCTCTCGCCGCCGACCATGCGGTATGTAGCGAGGCGCTAAGCCTCTTCAAAGAGCCGGCGGAATTGCGGCCGCCCGGGCCGACCGTCGGAATTGCCGACAAAAGTCGGTCGAAATGCACGCGCCCGGCGTAAACCGTTCTGCAATAACGACGGATTGACCTGAACACTTTCGGTGGCATCCCGTATTTGGAAACTGCCACTGGCTCGAGGTCACACCAAATTAGCCGGGACATGCCAACCTCCTGCGAAAGAAGGAATAGCCAGCACCTGAATGCATCGTAGGCGCGGTGCTTTTTCCCTTCGCGAACAAAATCCTCTGCTACGTGCTCGTACACGTATGCAAGCCTCACGCGGTTTATCAGGCTGCAGTCGGCGAGGCTATTTTTGCCCGCCGCTTCGGCGTTCCCCGTCAAACGCACGGTTCGCAATATCAGTTGATAAAGGGAATCCGGTTTGCAGCCGCGCAGTATGGCCTCCTCAATGGTGCGGAACGCCGCCATCGCTTTCGGCGCCGCCCTCATTTTCGCGAGGGCCGACCCCCAGGGCTCAGGGCCGCCCTTCACAATCCCACTCGGTCCGAAAAAGAAGTTGAATAGTGTGCGGTACGCCCGCAAGTACCCGTGCTCCCCTGCCGGAAGCATGAGCATCGCCCGGAGTTGCGCCCCCGGCCCCACGCAGCCGCGGGCCTTAAGGCCGGTCTTCGCAATCGAAGCCTGCGGCGAGGACATCGTGGCCGCAGTGATCATTAAAGCAAAGGCCAACACCAGAGGCATTTTTCGCATCGTAGCCGGCGAGCGCAGTTGGCCATGCCAGCCCCGCAACCAAGCCGTCCCACCGTTTCTCCCGCCCGAAGCTTCCTGTGAAAACATGGCATTTACCCCTTAAACAAAATATCCTTGCGTCTGCCATGCCCGCAGATCAGCCATGCGGTGTCGCCAAACACACGAGGATCGGCGGTGACCAAACCGATCGTGGCGCGATGCCACGCGTGCGGAGGGCCTGCCCGAGCCACCATCGAAGCAGCGGCCGCCGGGTAGTGCGGCGCCACTGCTCGACGTAGCCACGCAACACGGGAAGCGCGCTGCCCTGCGTATCGCTACGGTAGAAATTAAGCAACTGCCAGCTGAGGTGGGCAAGCTGCCATTGAACGAAATATTGCTCGGGCAGTGCGAACTTTCGCAGTCGGCTGAGGGTCGGAAGAATTTTCCTCAACCCCGCCACCGAGCGGTCGTGCTGCTGAATCAATCGCTGAAATGGCTTCGTCAGAGGTTCCATCCCGTAATAGTTGAGGGAAATGGCCCGGCGGTAGTAGGACCGCAGCGCGAGTCGGAGTTGCCGGTTCTGAGAAATAACTGCGGCCTCGGGGGCTGACGCGAGATAAGCCGCTTGCGCCGGCGCCTGAAGCCATCTCCCCCGATAATGCGCCACGCCGCAGACCCAGAAATTGATCAGCAGGCTTTCCATATCCATTACAATCAGCGCCTTGCCGCAAGCCTGCTCCAACTTTGGCGTGCCAAGGCTGAGCCGTGAGAGCGTCGGACTCATCCACACGAGGAGTGCTGAATATTCCGCCGCCGAGAAGGTCGTCCGGCCGGCGTCCTTGTCACCGGGGAGCATTTGCTCAGGCAGATCGGCTCCGCTGACAAGGCGGCCGACAGCGAAGTGCCTCCAAAGCGATCCGGGTGCAAGGCCACCGGCATTGACGTCGCGGACCACCTGCAGGCAGGCGACCGCAAATTTTCGCGATTGGTGGCCGTCCGCAGAATCGAGCAGCGCTATCGCCTTGGCAATTGCCAGAACCGTGCGTGCCTGGCTCCCCGCAGCCCCGTGAGGAATACCCAAATCACGGCTGACTTCAAAAAGAATCTTGGGCACCCGAACCGAGGGAGGGGTCATCGGTGCGGCGCTCGCAGGAGCGGCTACAAGAGACACTAAAAGTGCCAGACATGGCCATTTCACTGACTGCATCGAACACCTCCGCGAAAAACCATTTTCACTTCAACATATGGCCGACCGCTTGGC
>JAJYZF010000049.1:0-20240 GCA_021800165.1 Planctomycetota bacterium
GGTCATCAGTGGGCTGATCATTCAAGGGACGGGTAACAACTACCTTGCGGGCATACTTTATGGTTGGCTGCTGATGGCAGCAGGCGTGGCAGGCTTGTACACCTACCGGCATTGGGTGAGCAGCAGTGAAGCTGAGGTACTGCCGTCACCAAAGTTGGTTCAAGCCGGTGCGGAGGGATAGCGGTGAGTTTGATGATGAATATACAGCCGCGGATCATTAAACGGACATGGCATTAGGCAAATTGCGAACAAAGCATGGCTATCAACCTAACAACATAATCGGAGGTCCCGTGAAATACAAACGGGTGTATACAAGGACATTTTATCATGCAATTGAAAACCATCGCTCTTAAAAATCCGACACGATTCATCGCACCAGTCTGGCCAAACAGATTACCAATATTTTGCCTCCGGAAATTCGTAGCAATATACTGCTCGGCCAGAGCCTGCCGTTCAGGGTGGAAACGGCCGCAAGGCCTTGTGCGGAAACTACCAAAATCGTCGGGAGTTGCCATTTGATTTTCGGGAGAATCCAGATGTCAGTGCGTTCATTTTATGCTGGAATTACCGCGGCGGTTTTGCTTGGGGTGTCGGTGGTGCATGCAACTTCCGACCTAAATACTCCGATTGGGACTTTGCGCACCTACTACGCAGCCCTGAGGGCGCAAAGCGTGGAACAGGCGATGGCGTGTTTCACCAGCATGGGCAAGCGAGAAGGAGCGGTGGCGAAATCCATATTGACCTTCAGGGTGGCCACGGAGCATTTATCCAAAATCGCCGTGGCGAAACTTGGGCCTCCGACCAGTCGCAATGGCAAAGATCTGGCCAGTGCGTGTACCGGATACAACGCGATGCGGGCCAAACTCAAAAAGGCCAGGGTACGTGTCCATGGCGGCGAGGCCATCATTCAAATGCCGGGATCCACGGCTGGAGAAAACGGTAAACTATATTTTCTCAAGAAGGCTGGCGCCGACTGGAAAATTGACGGCGGAAAACTGTTTCATCTTGCGGCTGTGAAAAAGATACCGGCCAATGCATTGGTGCCACTGTTGCAAATTGAGTATCGAATGGTTGGGGTGTTTAATGCTGCGGTTGGCGATATTCAAACCGGCAAGGTAAAAACTTGGAAGCAATTGCACAAGGATCTCAATCTGAAAATGATGGCGGCTTTTGGCTCACGGGCCTGATGGAAGAAGAGAAGGTTTTGGCTATTCGGCGAAATGGTTTTCGATGGTCTGATACAGGAATTCATCGCCCTTCATGGGACAAACATCCTAAAAAGATGGGGAAATAAGGAGAGAATCGGGGGCTGTTGTCGCAAAAACGCCCATTGAAAGCGGCCTTGGATTGGCGGTAACCAGCAATTTTACGGTAATTTAGCCACTTTTCCCCGCAAAGTGTCGAGATAAGATGGAGGCATAAGTTGGCTTGCAATAAAGCAGTTAGTTTTATATTTGACAGGCCGGATGGATGCGGTATAGTGGTGAGCATAGGCGACGAGTTGGCGGTCGTGGGAATTCTTTGTTTTTTATTTGACAACCCCGATTGCAATTAATATATTGGTTGTAGTTGGTGGCTGATCGACATCCGGTTGGTTTTTGAATATTTAAGGGTTGACACGGTGAGTGGTTTTGTGTATAGGATGTTAAGATAGTCGCTAGTGACCGTTTGTTAGCTATTAGTTTTATGCATTCTAAAAGGATCTGCGATCATGCAATTGAAATCCATCACTCTTAAGTCCAGCGTGATTCATCGCACCAGTCTGGCCAAACAAATCACGGAGATATTGCGGCAGGAAATTCGCGCCAATATGCAGCTTGGCCAGAGCTTACCACCGATCATGGAAATGGCCAAGAGTTTCGGTGTCAGTTATCAGACCGTACGTGAAGCGTTGAGCGTGCTGGAGGCGGAAGGGGTGGTGGATCGCCGTTCCGGCAGCGGCACTTATGTGTGCACCCCTGGCCAAGGCCGCCCCGTGCAACATGTGGCGGTGTGGTGCGAGCGGGACATTTTTGATCCCCATGCCTCTTATTTTTACCGCTATGTGCCGCGACAATTGGTGCGGTATTTTCAGCAACAGGGATTTGCCGCAAAGCTGTATATCGGCGAGGTTTCCCATTCCGAGCCGCCGCGGGCGGAGTTGACCTGCACCGAATTCGCCCAAGCAGTGGAACAACACCAGATTTGCGGCGTGGTGGCCATGGATGAACCGACGGGTTCGCAATGGTTGGCGTCTTTATACGAACAGAACATTCCTCTGGTCCGATCACGTGAAAAAAACGGCCAATCGAAGTCTCCGTGCGTGCTGAGCAACAAGACTCTCAAGGGGCGTATGGGGGCTGAGTATCTGCTAAGCCATGGTCGGCGGAAGATCGCCTTGATGCAATGGTTGGAGCCAAAGCCGCCGGAAGCCCGCACGTTTAATCCCACCATGGATGGGTTTACCGCAGCCTTGGCGGAAGCGGGTGTGGAAATTAACCCGAAATGGATTCGCAGTGATCTGCCGCCGGGAGCGCCGGGGGCCGGCTGGGAAGAATTCCGGGAGATTTGGTCCACCAGCGAAGAAAAACCGGATGGATTGCTGGTGTGCGATGACATGCTGTTTTTGGGTGCGGCGATGGCCATTTTACAGTTGGGCATTCGCGTGCCAGAGGATTTATTGGTGGTCACGCATTACAACAAAGGTTCGGGGCTGAAGGTGCCGTTTCCGGTGGTGAAATTACAAATGGACCCTCATGAATACGTCGAGGAACTTGGCCAGGCGTTAGTGAAGCTGATGCGTGGCCAACCGGTAGAGAACCGCGCCGCGACTATTGAACTCGTGGAGGCACAGAGTATCGGCGGTGCGGGAATTAGAATTCCAGATTTAGGAGTCGGGAGAGGTGGTACGCCGCGCGGAGAAAATGAGGCGGCGGGCACAGCAAGGCGGGCGGTGGCCCGCAGGCCACGGAAGGCTCAACAAGTTTGAGCATATGGGTCGGCGGTTGTTGCCGTCGGCCAATGGTGGTTTAACTCTTTTGAAAGGAGAGTGCTCTATGTCAGGTAAACTCAATCTCAAGGTGGTGCTGGCTTCGGCGGCGGTGGCCGGGGCGGCGATGGCGGTACAGTCCGCTGGGGTGCGAGCGGCGACGACGTACAACTGGGTGCCAACGACCGGCGGCAGTTATGCTTGGGACACGGCAAGCAACTGGAACCCCAGTGGCGTTCCAAACGCGGTCAGCGACGGGGCGTATCTCACCGGCGGCCTTAGCGGCAATCAGACCATTTCACTTGGGCAGGCGATTAGCCTCAATAATTTAGTCTTGGGCAGCACGACCACGGGCGGTGACGGGAGCAACACCTACACCATTGGCGGCAGCAGCGGCAATACGCTAACGCTGTCACCAACGCTGTCCGGAGCCAATCCCACCACGGGCATCACGGAAAATGTCGGCAGCGCCGGCGATATCATCAACTCGCCGATCACAGTTGACACGGGCGCGGCCTATAACAACCTTTTGGTCACCAATTCCAGTGCAAGCACCCTCACGCTGGCGGGCAAGCTAACCATGACTGCCGGCAGCAGCCAGAATAACCTTTATTACAACACGGGTTCCGGGGCTGACGCTACGAGCAGCTTGATTTTAACCGGAATGGGTTCACAGATCCAGCAGTTGCAAGCGGCTGCGGGAACAGTGTATCTTTCCAGCGGCACGCTGGGGATCAGTTATTCCGGCAACAATGCTATCACGATTTACAACGGGGCTGCTTTGGTGGTCGATGGTGGGGCGGTGACGACGACCGGCAACCTGCAAGTCAACTTAGCCGGCAGTGGAACCATGACCGTCAGTAGCGGTAGCCTGGTACCGACGGAAAATAACGGCATCTACTTGGCCTCGTCGGGCAGCGCTGCCACCGGCACGCTCAATGTTACCGGTGGTGTGCTGGGCAACAGCAGCAATCTCGCAAACAGCTATTCGCTGAATATGGGTGGTAACGGAAGCAGCGTCACGACGGCGAACGTGAATGTTTCCGGTGGCCAAGTATATCTCTATCAGGTGTACATGGGGACCAACGGCCCAACTGGCACGTCGTCGACCATGTCGCAGAGCAGCGGTACGGTGGACGTGGGCAACACTGTTCAGGTCGGGGGTAGCGATGCAGCCGCCACACTAACCGTCAGCGGCGGCACATTTTCATCAGCCACCCAGATTGCCGTCGGAACGGGCGGCACGCTGAATATTCGGGGCACCGGCTCCGTCAATTTACCTGCCGGTAGCCTGCTCAATCTTAACAGCGGCGGGGTCATTAATCTTTCCGGCGGTACACTCACTACGGCGCAATTCACTGGGGCTCCGGGCTACATTGCTGGTACCTTTAACTTTACTGGTGGCACGTTGGCGATGTACAACCCCAGCAACTCGACATCCATCACTACGGCCGGCGATGCTGGCACCTTCACCAATTCTGGCGGCACACTGGCTGTGGGCGGCGAGGGTACGACGGGGGCGACCTACATCTATGGCAATTATGATCAGACTTTGGGAACCTTGGCGATTAACATCGGAGGAACTGGTCAAGGAGCTAACACCAACGGCTATAGCCAACTCAACACCACAGCTTCCGCTACGGGCAGTGGCTTAGTTACGCTGGGCGGCGATTTGGCAGTAAACTTGGTCGACGGGTTTACCCCGAGCAGCGCCAACATCTTCACCATTTTGTATTCCAACGGCCTTTCCGGTGCATTTTCCAACGTGGCCGTTGGCGGCCGGATTGATGTCGCCAATGGTCCCGGTAGTTTTGAGCTCTTGCAGTCGGGCAACAACCTATTCTTGGCCAACTTCGCCGTACCGGAACCGGCGGCGTTGGGGTTTCTGATGGTGGGTGCATTCGGGATTTTGCTTTTGGGCAAACGTCCAAAAGCGGTATGACCGTAACCATAACGGCGGCGGTCAACCTCCTTAGCTGTGAGGCTGGCCAATGAAGTAACTGGGAAAGGCTGGAGGGTGTATATCGGCCTTTTCCAATTTTTGACTTGTGAAAGGAGTGGTCCTATGAGATGCTCTAGACACCATGGTGACAGTCCACCACGCTACGGCCAAATAATGGCCGGACTGCGGAGTTTTTTCGGCTCCCATCCCAGCGGGCTGGCATGTGTCCCACCTCTGCCGTTACCGTCTGATCCGAGACCATCCATGGCTGGTTCGTCGCCGCTCAACTGTGTGCAATCCAAGGATAACCCCCGTCAGCTTGGTATCTTCTGTGCCAGGCGTTGTAACAAGTTAAACACATCGCGGAATTGTAACAGGTTCCGTCGGTCTCTACACGGTTTTACCCTGGTGGAACTTTTGGTGGTGATTTCCATTATTGCCATTTTGATTGCGCTGCTCTTGCCGGCTTTGGCGGCAGCCCGGCGCTTGGCGCTCAACGTAGTCTGTGAAAGCAATCTCCGGCAGGTAACAATGTCCTACATCATGTACGGCGACGAGAATCAGGATTTTGCGCCGCCGTTTTATGTGGGCTCCGGACCTAGTTCAACGCAAACGGCATGGACCGACATCTTTGCGCCGGCCGGCTATCCGTCCTGGATGCAAAACGCCAATTGGATAGATTATCTTAACGTGCCCTATCTGGACGGTTATCACGTCACGGAGGCGAATTGTGCCTACCTTCATCTGCCAGCAACGTATATCTGCCCGGCAGCGGCGGACCTGGCCTTCAACTATTTATGGACACAAAATCCGGACGGAACCTATCAATATCACACCTACCAGCCCGAGTTCGAATGGTACTATCAGCCATTCAACTCCTCAAGTCCGTCGCAATGGGTGGATCCCCGTATGAGTGGGCCAGTCAGTTATTATTGGGGCGGCCCCAACGCGCCGCCGATACCGGTGAATCCCGCCAATGCTGTTTTGTTGACCGAGGCGTATGTACCACTGGGCGGACAGAATGGAGGGAACTTATTATGGCCCTACGGGCCGACTGCTTTGGACCAGCCTCTGTCGAATTACGGGTACGGCGGTGCCAACAATGGGTACCTCTTCTTTCACGGTGAGTCCACCAATCCGGTTATGAACATCAGCTATTTTGATGGGCATGTCGGATTTATACGCGCCAATGACCCGAATTTTCAGAACATCTTTACCTATGGCAAAACCACGCCCCCTTGAGGTCAGGTGGGACGCATCGGAAACATTGAATCTTTAGCAGGAATAATTCATGGCATCTTTTGGTGATTCGAATTGCGCTGGCGATCCCAACGCGCGGGGACGAGGATGGCGACAAGATGACCTCACTACGAACCGCAGGGATTTTGTCAAGTCTGGGGCCTTGGTCGCCAGTGGCCTGCTGCTGACGGGTTGCGCCACGCGACCGACCGGCCGGGCTGTCCCAAATCCGGCAATTCTTTTTGGTTCACCCGAGGGAGTGGGTACGGGATGGATCAGCTTGGAATATTTGCATTATCTCCATGCCAGAGGTTTCCAGGTGGATTACACCAACAATCTCAGCGATATTACTTGGGATAGGATCAAACAATATAATGTTCTAGTGCTGTACATCACTCCGGACGCGTGGGATGTGAATCCCAACATAGGGCTGGACAAGGCCTCGTCACCGGCCAAGGTCACAAATTTTGTTGTGCTCATTGAGCGTTATCTAGCTGCAGGTGGCGGAGTGTTTCTGATGCCGCGGGAGGAAAATTGGAAAAAGCAGATGCTCTCGGATTTGACCGACCGGTGGGGGGCGAAACTGCCGCTGGAGATCATCGTGGAAACCAACCCTGCCGACTTGGGTTATTTGCTGCATGCGTCCTACGATGTTCCACTGGCCTATACGGATGATGTATCGCCGTCGCCGGTAAGTGACGGGGTCAAGGGAGTATGGTATCCGGTAATGCCCGACTATAATGCTGCCCATGGCGGTCCGATTGTGGTGGATTCGCATTGGCACGTGGTGGTAAAGGCATCAAAAACAGCGCATACGCAGCCAGTCAATTTGAAGGACATGGCCGCCGGAGAAATTTCACCGCCACCGCACTTGTTTGTGAGCAGGCACCCGGTTCCAGCGCCAGCGTTGTTCGCGGTTCGGCAATATGGTAGTGGGGCCGAGACCGGTCGCATCGCATTGGTAAACCAATGGCCGCAGTATTCGATCGGCTCGGGCCTGAAATGGATTTATGATCAGCAGGTACTGTCACGCGGGTTTGGCGGCAAGCCCAGCGATTTCGGGCGGCTGCTGGAAAATACCTGGCACTGGTTGGCCGCACCGTCGCTCAAGAACAAAGCCGTCGGTGGTTATATTACGGGTGTGCAGACATTGGTAGCGCCTAATCTTAAAAAAAATGGGCTGGTCAAATGGTTCGGTGCCAACGCGAATTGGACGCGTGGGCTTAATCCGTCTGCCAATATAGGCCCGGCTTACCGTGGACTCATGGGAGCCAAAACGACCTACAGTTCAGGGCATGATACGGTGGAAGAGTTTGTGGCGGCGGCAAAAAAGGCGGGGCTCCATTTTATCGTGTTCCTGGATGATTTCGCCTTGCTCACGCCCGCCAAATGGGCTGCCCTTAAGGCCGACTGTAAGCGGCTGTCGGATGATCAAATATTGCTGTTGCCCGGCTACACCATTGACGACAACATCGGGAACCACCACTTCTTCTACGCCAGCGCGGATAACATGGGTGCCCCCTGGCCGCCCATCGATGTGCTCACCGGGCCGAACAAGACACTGCTGGACTTGCAGCCGCAGAATGCCGACGGGCAATATATCGGCTACAACGGTCCATCATTCAACTGGATACTATACAGTTGGGCGGGCCACCTTGGTAACCACGGCTACTACCATTTCTTCGGCAATCCGCACATCATGCGCATCAGCGACTTGCGCATCTATGCTGCAGCGGCGATTCGATATTACAAGAACGGTAAATTGGTGGAGGATAACACAAGTGATTATCTGACCACTGCCGCGGGGACCATTCCGCCAGCCCCCATTTCGTTCAATGAGGTGCGTTCGGCGGCAGACCTGGAGCGAGAGGTGGCACTAGGCCATTCACTCACATGGGTACAGGCGCGGTCGGTGCCGGAAATTTTTCACGCCGGTTTGTGGTGGGCCAATCAGTACGCTTCATATAATACATTTCTATCGGACGGACCGATCATTCACGCCTGGCCGCAAACGGTGCGGGTGTGGACTCTGGGTGCGGAAGAATTTGTCACGGCGGCGGCGATTATGGCCTCGCGCCTGGAAGTGAGCTCCGCGGCGGGCCTGAAGGAAATCGCCATTTACAATGGTCCTGAACTCTTTCGGCGGTTTTTGCCGCAAGGGGCCAAGCAATTCAATGAAACGCTGTTTTTGGATGCGACAGTTCAACGCAACTTAGTGTTGGTGGCCATGGATGAAAAAGGCGGCAAGGCGGTGAGCTTCGCTAGACGCTGCTGGAAGGACGGTAGCTACGCGCCGGTATTCTGTCAAGACCACGTGAACGATTGCAACGCGCGTAATTTGCTCGCGCACGGCCCACAAGCGATGCGGGCCACATGGACGGCCGAGTTACCCTCGCAGATCGCCGGGGTAACGTGGGATGGCGGTCCGCCAGCCGTGATTCCGCTGGTTACATTTGTGGAAAGTCGCCCCGTATTGCTGACGGACAAGGGGCGGGAAGACGGCAGTCGCTTTGAAAACACGCCATTACTCGACTATTCTGATGAAGGCGCGGTGGCAGTGGCTTCGCGGCAGAATCGGGTCTTTGCTCCAGATGTGCTTAACGTGGTGAATGCTTGGGCCACCTTTGGACCGCTGGATGGACCGGGCAAGTTGATGGATTTCACGCTGCGTTTGTGGATAGGTTCCGCGCCTACGGTGGGAGTTCCCGAAACAGGCTGGGCAGCTCAGGCTGTGCGCGAAGGAATCACCACCTGCCTGTTTAGATCGGATATTCGCTTCAAGCAGGACTATGCGATTGAGCAATTGACGCTGCTGCAAAATGATGCCTCGATTGCGGCTGTGGCCAACCCGGCGTACCTGCTGGTTGGGAAGTCCCCGGATCAGGTGATCAAGGTGCTTGATTATGGCAGTGGGAAGTTCGGACGACATCATTCCGGGACATTTAATCTTTCGCCGGGTGATTGGTTCGCTTTGTTTAGCCCTAAGACCGCTTGCAGCCATATTTTTATTGTGCGCAGTCAGACCATTCAGTTGCAAGTGAACTATCCGCAGATCAACATTTATGCGGATGCCGTCGGCAAGAAGGTCAAGGCGGGAGACATCTATTCCTTCGAGTTGTTCTCTCTGGGTGTGCCGGTGAACATGGGCCTCAAGAGTCAGTCGGAAGTGACGGGGCTATTGACCTACTTGGACCAGCCGACGGGGATGAAGATTTTGCGTGGCCAGCGGCTAAAATCTTCAGGGTTGATCGAGTTGGCGGCTGAAGATGGGATGGCGGAGGTGATGGTTCCACGGCCCGCCTGGAAAACCAATCTGACGTTGCCCGTGCGGGTGAAGGGGCTTAATCGGCGTTGGAGCGCCGGACTGTTTCAGAACAGTGGTTATGTGTTGCGGCAGGATGGATCGGGCAAAAATCGCTATCGCTCACTGGGCGTGGACGAATTCGGCTGCGGCCTAGTGCCAATGTATGTAGACTTGGCACCTGTCACGCAAATGGTCGTTGGCCATCCGGTGGTGGCTGATGCGGCCGGCCAGGAGTTGTCCATCCATGTCATGCATCTCAACGATTCGCCGGGCAAGTGGCAGGTTGCGGTGAACAATTTGGGGGATAAATCCATCACCACCACGATGCATCAGGCGATGAAGCTGCCGGGTTTGGTGTTCCCTGATATGAAACTCACGCTGCGACCAGGAGAATATCGGGTGCTGTGAAGAGTGGATTGTCGCTGATAAAGGGGCAAGCTTGACCGATGCACTTTGGCAGAAGGCGTTACCATGGATAGCAACATGACAGTTACCACAAACAAGACAATTCGAGCCAAGACGCAAACCATATGGCAGGGGCCTCAGCCCACGGCGCCCGAGTTGGGTATTGATACGCCACTGCCCTACCTGAACGATTCGTGGACGATTGCGGCTCGGCTTTTGGATAAGGGGCGGAACCTGTATCGGCAAGGCACGGGCATGAGAGGGCGGCCCAATCAAGCCGGTGGTTATCCTGGGGCATGGCTGCCGACTAGCCTTGGGCGGCGGGCACCTCTGATCTGGCCGTGGGATGAGCGGGATATACGTCACGTTGCCAAGATGATAGCGTACTTGTGGGCCGCGGAGCCCGGGCTGGTTGAGGAATACGAAGGGAACCTGTTTGAAGATGCTAGAATTTTAAAAAACGGCGACTTCTGTTGTCATGAGTATTATCACGACCCGTCAAGGGCGGTTTCACCATACGTCAACCACGTCACCATGTACGCATCCGGCGCAGCGGACATGCCTTGGCTATTTGGCGTCACGGAAATGGCTCGGCGACGGATATTTTCTAATATCTCTAAATTGGTGCAGCGCACTTTGGATATCTTTGATCCGGAAAGGTCCGGGTTGCTCAACGTGGGCGTGGGCCCGGACTGGCCCAGTCGCGGATTCTGGGGCGCGCATTTGGGCGAGCCCAATCATTACCCCGCCAACTATGACGGGCACAACAAGCTGGTGATCGCTGGCATGGCCTTGGCGGTTTTTGTGCGCCGGTTTCTCGATGCCGCTCAGGAGGTGGACGCTCCGGAAACAAAATCGCTGCAAACAGCATTCGACCTACTGACCCGTGCGATTGAGGGGCCGGCCTGGAATGACCTGGCCCAGTATTATTATCTCCAACGAGACGAAAACTCCGACCGCTGGTTTATGAGCATGAACGGATTGTGCGAGGAGAGCCGGGAGACGGATGTGGTGCCGCATTACGCCGCTGAACTCTGTGCGATTCCGGAGCGCATACAGGCGGTAGGACGGGTGATTCACTGTGCCATTCTCAATAAGAGGGTCTTCCCAATGCCACCACGCTATCCCACGCATTCCTGGTATTCGCCGGCGCACCCCAATGGGGTGGACATGGGGGCAGAGGTCGGGCAACTCGGCGCGGCTTGGGATACGCCCTATTTTCATTGCGTGCAGGTTCTGGAACGACTGGGATTGCAGCAGGCGGCGCAGCGGGCCGTATTGCGTCGGGCGGAGGTAATCCATCGGGATCAGGACTGTCTGGAAAGTTATCGATTGGATGGAACGGTGGACCACACGCGATTCTATAACCGCGATCAATATATCCTCAGCGCCACCGCCCACCTAGCCTCCATCATTGAGGGTCTTTTCGGCATCACGCCCGCCAAGACGGGATTTGCGGAAGTGAATCTACGGCCTAATTTACCGCTGTACCGTCGCCACCGTCACACGGAACACGCATCGGATTGGGCGGGGCGAGATAACCGGATCCGCGTGCGGTTGGGGCGGCGCGGAACAATGGACTTGGTGATTCGTTACGACGAAGCCGCCGAGATACTGACTTTGCGCACCAGCGCCATAGCTATCCCAGCCCATATTAGGCTTCCTCTGGATTTGGGCAGCCGCTTTAAGCGGGCTTTTTGGGGAGACCAGCCGATAACGGGGAGCATCGAGCATGGAATGGATTCCGACTTTCTGCATGTGGAGCATCGCTTGGACGGCGAAACGCTGCGGATTGAGCTTAACTCTCATCCGCAGAAGGGCCACGGTACCACGCCCCAGATCCATCCAGAGTAAGCGGGGCGTAGGTGCAATTAAGAGACATAAATGATTTCATGCTTCACTTTTTTGAAGGGAAACGCGCATGGTAGAAAATGGCATTACCTTTACAGGGAAGGAACAACCTCAGCGACGTTTTGCGAGCTTGGCAGTCAATTTTAAAAAAAGGAAACGAATATGTTCGCTTCTAAGAGCATCTTGACAGTTGGATTGCTATGGTTGGCGATGGTCGGCGTCGCCCGTGCGGCAACAAACCAGATTTGCACGCACTTTGCCCATATCAAACCGGGTGCCATTAACAAGGTGACCAATGGCGGGTTGAACTGGACGGCCCTGAAACTCACGGGGACAACCGACAAGGTGGTACATGACGCAAAGGCGTTTGTTGGCAAGCATGATTTGCAATTGTATACGCCGGCCAGCAATACCATTGGGGCCAGCGTGTTTGTCAAATTGACCAAGCCATTTACACCGCTCGACGGCACCCGCGTCTCGCTAACCGTCCGGCGAAGCTCCGCCGCCCGAACTTTCGACATCCAACTGTTTTGCGGCAAACAGAATTCCGTCGATGCCGAGATGGATCCCCACTGGGGCCTTCTTTTCAACTCCTACCAGCCCGTTACCCGCAAGGATACTTTCAGCAGGGTCTCCGCGGCATGGCGCAATGGTCACAACTACACCTTTGTGTGGACCTTTCACCAGAAGAACACGGTTGTGACGTATAATCTCAAGGTGACTGATGCGACATCCAAGCGAGTGGTGGCATACGTAGCCGATATTCATGCGCGCCCGGGCGGCGCGGATGATATTTCCGAGATTCACTTCTACGCCGCCGGCGGCACTAACCCGGATAGTACCGCCGATGCCGCTGAGATTTTTTATATTGGTCAAATTTGTGTTAGTCCAGAGGCCACCCATCGCTCCGGAAAGCGGTGAAGGTGTTGCAATCGCCGGGATCCGGTTACAACATAAATGGAGAAATAAATGGATCCTGCTCAACCGGTGCCCTTTCAGCCGTCGCAAATGGCGGCTCGCAAGGCGGCGTATTACCGATTTGCTCGGAGTAATATGTTGCGGCTCTTTAAGCCCGATGGCACTTATCAACCGGAGAGCGAACCTGACGCGCGCATTGCGTTCTGGTTGTACCCGGCGTTGGTCTCTTCGCCGGATGCGGCCGAACGCGACTTCGCCAACGTCATTTATGCCGCCGCTGGGGCGTGGAGCGGAAAATCACATCTTCGTTTATCCCCAAAGGAGCAGCGGCGCTGGGGCGCATGGGATGTATTCACAACATCATCAATTGCGGTGAATCTGGCCCGGGAGAGGCCGCGGATGACCCCGGATCTGGTTCAACGCTCCGAGGAGCATCTTGATAAGTACGTGGTGCGGGATGGCGGACGCCTGCCCTGTTCCGGGGCCAATGATTACATGTTCCACGGCTACAACGACAACATGCCAGCGATGTCGGTGCGGGCGATGCTATTGGCTGGTGAAATGCTCAATCGCAAAGATTACATTGACCAGGGAATGTTTTATCTGCAAGGTCTGTGCGCCCATTTTGAACGGCGCGGCCTGCTGAGCGAATACACCAGCGGCACGTATACGCCCATCACTCTTACGTGTTTGATGGACGTGGCCGAATACAGCGGCAACGCGGCGGCGCGGGAAATGGCGGTGGCCTGCGCCAACCGCGTTCTGCTGGATGTCTTTGGTCACTGGCACCGGGGCATCGGCGGCATTGGCGGGGCCATGTCCCGGGCGTATACCGCTGATCTCACCGAGACCCTTTCCACCATGAATGCGCTGATCTGGTATTTGACGGGCGATCCGCGGTGCGTCAATCCCATCGAAGCACTGGCCGGCATCGATACCTTCGAGGGTCATGTACACCATGGCCGTAACTTTGCGTTCAATTTATCGCAATTTGCCGAGCTTTTATCGCCGAGTTATCTCACGGCGAAAAAGGTGGCCGGCACTGGCGACCCACCCGACGCCAAGATGGCGGAAGATATTCGCCCAACGGTTTTGGCTGGTGTGCGGGATTTTGCCCGTGCTCCGCGCCGCTACCCATATGAAATGTACGCCTTGACCGATTCAGGCCAGGGTGGGCTGCTGGGCGGCGTGAAAGAAATTCAGACGCGGGCGTTCCACCAGTCCCTATACGCCCTGGCAACTGTTTCAGACACCGCCTCCGGACAGGCAGGCCAGCAGGCTACTCTCCACGCGGTGCTGGCACGCGTGGCCCAACCACGCGGTTGGAAAGACCGCATCGCCTTATGGCATAAAACGATTGCCGGCGCACTCGATCAAGGTGATATGGAACCCGCGTCCAGCGGCTCTGTGGCGGAAGCCGGGCACATCAACGATGTCGGGCTTTACCACAGCCTGCAAAAAGGCGGCTCGGCTCTGGTGTTGGGGGCGCTGGGGCCGGCACTGCTGGGGAAAAGGATTCAGGCGGTTAAATTCAGCCTGATTTTCGGCACGTTTCTGCACCAGCCCGATGCGGTTGTCCAGGAGAAGCTGTGGCACTTCCTGCGTTTCGGCGAGGTGTACGTGGGCGTGCGCATGGCGGCGATGCAGGAAGAAAAGCGACTGCCGGTGCGGCGGATGGTCAAAAATAAATTATTGCGGATCGAGGTGCCGTTGGTGCGGGGGCGACCGGTGAAAGTGGACCAGAATCTGCGCGAATGGACGGATTTCGGCTACGTTTTGGAGATCGCCTCGCGTGCGGAATGTGGATCTTGGGCCCAATTCCGCACGGAATGCCTGGCCTGCACTTGGGAATTCTATCATTGCTTTTACCGTAACAGCCGTTATCAGAGCCGCCATGGCGAATTGCAGATTATCGACTCTGTGGCGGCGGGGACAATTCGCTTCATGGCGATTGACGGGGTCGTTGAGCCGCGGGTGAAGTTGGCCGCAACCGGTTTGAAGCCGAAGTTGGCTGAGTTGTTCCCCGATGGCCATCGAATTAAGCAGCATCGACTCGCCTATCGTTCCTCCTACATCGGCTCGCCTTTTTACGCGGTCAACAAAACGGAACCACTGCTTGAGCACATTCTGGCCGCGGATTTATCCAGTGAAAAATAACGCGGGACGGAAACGCTTGCAAGGATTAAATTCATGAAGCCCACCACCGATTACAGAGAGCCGCAACTGGCGGTTTCGCACTTGGGCTATTTGCCGAACTCACCCAAGACGCTGACCTTTTTACCGGGTAGCGATCTGAAGCTGCCGGAAACCATTGAGTTTTTCATCCGGCAGAATTGCTTTCGGATGCCGCGCGATGCGCCGGTACCGAAGGGATTTTCCGAGCGATTCACCTGCCACTACGATCCGCTTCGCGGCAAGCTGGTGCCGCGCGAAGGGTCTTATTATCGCCGAGGTGAGTTGCGGCGGCGAAACTCTTGTTGGGGTTCGCTCTGGCAGGCTGATTTTGGCGACTTTACCACGTCCGGCAGTTACCAGATTGAAACCGATTGGCAGGTATCTGTGCCCTTTGCCATCCAAGATCGGATTTATGATCGGGTGATTGCCGGCTACCTGACATTTTTGCAGGCCCAGCGCTGCGGGTATGAAATGTTCGGCGTCCATCCGGCCTGCCATCTTGACGATGGGTTGCTGGATACCGATGGCGCGTCCTGGCCCGCCACCGGCGGCTGGCACGATGCTGGCGATTTTCGTAAACAGATCGCATTTACTCTCTACCATGTTGATGCCTTGGCCACATTGCATGAAATGGTCCGGGATAAATTGACCCGCGGCGGCATCGCGCCCGACCACCTGCGAGAGGAAATTGCTTGGGGCAACCGCCTGTTCCACCGGATTATCAATGGCGAAGGCTTGGTCTTTGAAGATGTCGGTGGAGGCGGTGCCCCACCCGGCGGCGGCTTTACCTACGAGCGGGATTGGTGGATGGAAAATCATCCCGGCTGCTACCTCGACGCATCGGACAACCGTTGGACGGACAATGTTTGCGGATCGGGCGACGAGCGTACAATTCGCACCACATACAATCCGCTGATCCAATGGGCTTTCGTCCATGTCCAGTCCCGGGCGTCGGCGTGTTTGCCGCCGCCGGCCGTCCACCAATGCCTGGATCTGGCTGGCCAGGCCGCTGGCTACGCCCGAGTCCGCGGCCATGATGGCCGGACGCTATTTGTGACTGCAGAACTGCGGGGCAACCTGGAACTGCTGGCCGCCGGTTCTCCCGTGGCGGACCGGCGGGCGGTAATGGAATTGGCCGGACGACTGCTGGATCGCCAGGATTGCGACGGGGAAGGTCTGAACGGCTATTTCATGGAGGCTAACGGCACCGATGCTTTTCGCAGCATCGGTTTTTCGGCGGATCCGGCTTTGGCGTTTTTGCGGCTTTGGGAATTGCGCGGGGTTTTTGGCCCCGATGCTCTTCATCTGGTGGATCGTAGCATCGAGGCCGTGCGCCGTTACGTGGAGGGGTACGTGTTGGCTGATGCCGCGAGCAACCCTTTCGGATTAACGCCTTACGGGGTTTATTTGAACGCTCCGCATCCGGAACGCCAGAATTTCCGCGATGCTGGGCGGGGGCGCGGGGTGCGCACGTTCATCCATCCATTCAACCGTTGGGGAATGGTGCATGGCACGGGATCGGTTCTGATGGGCCATGCCCACTTGCTGGCGCGTGCCGGCAGGCAGTTGGGGATGGGGTTGTGGCAGGCCGCGGCCGAACGGCTGCTGCAGTGGTCCCTTGGACATAATACGTGCAATCGCTCGCTGTTCACGGGGATCGGCTACCGCCAGCCGGTGGGGTATTCTTTCCGCATCCCGCAATTGCCCGAGGCCCTGATGAACGGTTTTACCGGCCGGCCCGATGACAGCCCTTACTTGGAAGAATCGACCGCCATCGAATGGAACTCACTTGAGTATTGGAGCATCCCGTATTTGCACGCGGCCCAGGCCGCCTGCTGGTTGCAGTAAAATAAAAGGTTCGTCGTCATGAATGTGGGATCCCCCATCCTTACCCGTGCGGAGGAAATCAGCCCTGAGATGAAGGCGTATTACGCCAATCGCCCGCTCATGTGGCGGAATCTGGCGATGTTTATGCTGCTGAACCTGGGCTGGAGCCTGTGCTTTAATTTTGTTGGACCGCTGATGACGCTTCGCCTTAGCCAGCTTGGCATGAATTCGGCAGGCCTTGGCTGGTGGGGCGGAGTCAATATCGTGGGAACCGGATTTCTGACCATGTATTTCGCGTGGAAAAGCGATCACACCGTTACCCGGTGGGGTCGCCGGATGCCCTACCTGTTCTTTTCGGCTCCATTTGTCATTCTCACGGTCATCGTGTTCCCGCTGATCAGTGTGCTGTGGATTCTGGTGACGGTATGGTTACTTCAGGCCGTGTTCAGGGATGCCGAGGGTGCGACGATTCCTCTGCTGAGTGTAGACTGCATGCCGCGACGACTCTTAGCGCGGATGAGCGCCCCTTTGTCGATTATGTTTGGAATCATTGGTTTCGTGGGCATACGCTACGGTATGCGGCTTGCAGCGGTATCTCAAGGTTTGCCTTATTACGTGGGTGCGGGCATTGTCCTTGCTACTACCTTGGCGGGATTCGGCATTCGCGAGCCGCCAGTGAAGGTGGCTGGTCGCAAAGAGCGTTTTAAGCCGTGGTCGGCGATGGAAGTGGCTTGGCAGGATCGACGGACCATTCTCCTGATGGTATCGGTGGGCCTTCTGTATGGGGGGCCGGTGGTTTGGAGTTGGACATGGCTGTATGCTTTTAACACCCTGCACCTGAGCCGACCGGTGATCGGCGTTATCATGGCTTGGCCGCAATTGGTGGGTATTGCGACGGCGTGGCCGGTGGCCTGGCTGGCCGACCGCGTCAGCCCCTATAAACTGGTTCCCGTTTACTGGTTGCTTTGTGGCCTGCCCGTGCTGCTGTTGTGGCTGGTGCCCACCGAAACCGGTTTGCTTTGGAGTGTGTGCGCGTTCGCTATGTTTGCCCCGCTGTTTGTCGCCTTCAACCTCATGGTGTACCGCAACGAGCATCCCAACAAAATCGGGTCCGTCACCAGCACGCTGTCATTTGTTATGGCCTTGTGCAACGGCGTAACCTCGGTCATCAGTGGGCTGATCATTCAAGGGACGGGTAACAACTACCTTGCGGGCATACTTTATGGTTGGCTGCTGATGGCAGCAGGCGTGGCAGGCTTGTACACCTACCGGCATTGGGTGAGCAGCAGCGCTGTGTTGCCGGTACCGGTTCCGGTGGAGGCCGGTGAAGGCGTTGCCACCGCGAACTCATTGAGGCCTTTTTTCTAGGTCCGTGGGGTGATTGGTGAAAGCTCGCCCTCAGCTACGAGATTGTGGGCGATGAAAGACACGGCATTATGAAATCATGCGTTCATTATGGCATTGTGGGCGTTGGCGGCTTTGGTCACGCGCGGCGGAAAGCACTGCGCGAGGCGGGCGGCTTTGCAATGATCGGTGGAGTCGATGTGCGTGAAGAAGCGTTTGTGCAAGCGGAGGTCCAAGAGGGCAAGGCTTTGGAGCGATACGCTTCGGTTGAAGCTCTGGCGGCTGATCCGCGAATCGAGGCGGTGTTCATTGCCACGCCGGCATATCTGCACGTGGAGCAGGCGATGATTGCCGCCAAGGCCGGAAAAGCAATTTTTGTGGAAAAGCCGCTGGGCCATGACCGCCAAGCTTGTATTGAATTGGTGGAGTATTGCGAGGCCAACCATGTTCCGCACGGCCACGGGTTCTCCCTGCGATACACGCCACTGTGGCAGTATGTCAAGCAGATGCTGGATAATGGGGAACTTGGCCGTGTAGTAAGTGTATCGGCGGCGACGATGCATGCGGGGGGACTGGCCGCCCCCGCCGATAACTGGCGTTTCCTACCGGGCCGGAATCCCGGCGGCCCGCTGTTCCAGTGCGGTATTCATAAGGTTGACCTGCTTCGTTTTTTATTTGGCGAGGGCCAGTGGGCAGCCGGATATATCAACCGTACCATTACGGCTTCGCTCACGGATGATGCGTATGTGTTGCTGGGTACATTCGGCGGCGTGCCTACGACCTTTCACAGTCATTACGTGGCGGCGTATCGCCACGCGATGGAAATTTACGGTACAACAGGCGACCTTTTTATTACAGAGTATCCGCACAAATTGGAATACAAGCGGACCGATCTGACCTCCGGATTTGAGCCAGTGTTTGACATTCAGGAAAAAATCCCGCCTACGGAAGCGGAATTGGAATCACTGCGCGACTTTGCCATCGCCGTACGTGAGCGCCGTCAACCCAAGATGGACGGGCGCGAAGGGTTTAAGTCGCTCGAATTGGTCTTCGGGGCCGTGAAGATTGCTACGGAGATAAAATGATTTTAGTGACAGGACATGATGATGAAGGATAGTCTGCAAATTAAGTTAGTCAGGGTGGGCAACGATGCGCGGGTCGCAGACGGCGACTCGGAGTTGTTGCGAATCAGGGGGGGCGACTTATACATGGGTGGCGCGATGATCGTGGGAAGTGTTCGCTTTCGTGCGAATGGAGCACTGCGAATCGCCAATCTCGCCAATCCGTGGCGGGCATTTGTACCGAAAGGGTGTCCGGAGCGGGTGAGCGTTCGCGGTGAGAGAACGCCGCAGGGGCTGCGGGTTCATCTGGAACCGGATACGCATGGTGGCGTGGCCGATGTGGCTTGCCACCTTGAGTTTATTCCCGATCCGGCGTCCGGCGGATGGATGATTGAGCAGCACTGCAAGATCGTTCTCCGCCGGAGCGTGCGCTGGAAGGATATCGGTGTTATTGTATTTCCGGATGAAAATGGCCGACCCTCGCTGTGGTGGGAAATTGATGATCCGAATTTCGACGGCAACTATGGACCGTCAGTTCCGATGCAAAATGATTGGCTTGGCGTGTATGAGCCCACCTGTGGGCCGGATACGTTTCGCAAAGCTTGGCGGCGCAAGGTGGAAAGTTTCTTTTTTCGCGAGCTTTCGGGGCGGTTGCGGACCATCCGCTTTCATCGCGGCTTGCTCTTCTGCTTGACCAAACAGAACCGTCGGGCATTGCCGTTCCAGCCAAAGGGATTCGCCGGCGTGCGGTACACCGATGGCGTCGGAACGTTATATGAATTTGTCGATGGCAAGCCGACCTTTGGCCATATCTGCGAATGGGGCTTTGACACCCATTTCTGGCGGCGCATTGCTGGTGCCCCCGACATGGCGGTGGCCCCCAAGGGGTATACGTTGGAAGCCAAGTACCGCATGCGCGAATGTTCGCCCCAAGCTATGGAAAAACTTCTGCGTAGAACCCAACCCATTGAACCATCTCAGCGCGAATGGCAGGCCGCCGACGTGCCGGTTTACGAAGAACCAGTGAATCATTTTGCCACCTCGTGGCGCGAGGATCGGGCGGGGGATGCGTGGCCATGGATTCCGGTTGCGGGTGCGACATCAATATTGTCCGGGAAATTCGCGTGGGTGAAAGCGTCGAGATAATTTTGTTCGATGCCAGGGCCTGCTGCGGAGGCCGGTCCGAGGTTAGGCGAGCGGTATGGA
>JAJYZF010000049.1:20250-30261 GCA_021800165.1 Planctomycetota bacterium
GGATTCCGGTTGCGGGTGCGACATGGGATCGCAGGATAGGGTATCGAAAGGCGGGTTCGCTACGGCTGCAAGTGCCGTCGCTGGCTTGCAATGCGGGCGCAACGTGGGAATCAATGCGCGTCGGGCCGACCAATTTTATGAACCCGCTGGTTCCGGGAGCCAGATATCGGCTCACGGGGCGCGTTCGGGTAGATGGCCGGGGGGCGACGGAAACTCCGCAGCCATCGTTGTCGATCAAATTCCACAAGTACGCTGGACCGGCAACATTTTCGCCGGAAATTCTACCTTGCGTGGAGTTCCGCAGCGTGCCAGCCGGTTGGGGGCCTCCAGGACGTTGGACCAGGCTCGAAGTTATCAGTGGGCCGGTGAACGGCAATGTTATGGGCGCCACGCTGAGCTGCCATCTGCACGGGGGCGGCACGGCGTGGTTTGATGAAATTGCATTTGAGCGGGTGGATTAAGTCGCTATGCGGTCGCGAAAAGTCGGCAACAGGGGCACGGCCGAGGCGCGACAGAAAGAGTGGAAACCTGACACTTCAGAATGCTGCTGCGACAATTTGGAGGATTTCGACCATGTTAAATGATGATCTGATCGCCTATTTACAACCCAGCCCGAATCGGTTCGATGTCAACTCTTGGCGAGACGTCACCGGAACCATTACTGACATTCGAGCCGAGCCGCAGCGATTTGTTCTACGTGCTTTGCTGCCGCCGGGTCTGTACCGGGTCCGAATGGAAACCACCACCGGTGCGTTTGACATGGGCACCGCCATGGTCAACATGGTTCGCGTGCCCGATGGCAAAGCGGTGCCAGTAGGGCCATGGGATCTCCATCCGACCGGACCTTTCATGGCGATGCCCATGGCTCGGGTTTACGTCAATGGCAAGCTCCGGGGCGGGCTCTGGTTTACGATGCCCGGCCCGGAACAAATTGCCGAAGGGTGGTTATCAGCGGACTTTGGCTTTGAGGCCGAAGTTGGACAGACTGAGTTGGCCTTGGAATTTAGTGAAAGGGATCACACGCGGCTGGATTGGGGGCGGATGAGGTTTATGGAAGTGCGCCGGGATGATCGCGACATTTGCCCGCTCCTGCCGACAAGCCCAAGGCATCCACGGGTGGGCTTGAAGACCAAGGAAATTTCGGCCTTACGCACGCGCCTTCTTGCCGATCCTCGATTCTTGGCAATTATGGAGCGGCATCGGGCTGGAGACATCGACAAAATCCGAATCTTGGATAATTTCTGCGAGATCGACTTAGAATGCCTAGCCTATTTGCTGACCGCGAACAAGGCCATAGGGCAAAAGCTATCGCAGAGAATTGTGGAGGAATGTCGTTTGCCCATCTGGAGTGGGCACGATGAGAGTGTTGATCCGCTCATTATGGGCGGGGAAAATGACCGCCAAATCGGACTGCGCCTGTATGCTTGCGCAATCGCTTGGGATTGGGCGGCGGGTGCGTTTACAAAAACAGAACGCAAACTTGTGTTGGCCAAGGTGCGAGAATATTTACAAAAAAGTTATGATTTTACCGTCACTCAAAGGGCCTACATGGGGTACGCTTCCATCGACCCGCATTCGCTGGGCACCTGGAACGGTGTGGGTGCTGCGTGTATGGCGTTTTATGATGATCTGGACATCGCTCGCAAAGCGTTGCCCTTTTTTCATGGATTGATGTGTCGAAGCCTGAAGTTGTTTCCCGCGAGCGGCAAGTCGCCTTGGGCAACCTATTTTCCAATGCACTTGGTGCGATATATGGCGGCTGCGAGCACATTTGGCGGGCACCAATCAGAACTGAATCACAGTCCGTTTCTGGATAACCTCGCGGCTAGTCTGTGCGCCTGCTTTCAGACACCCAATACCCAGGAAATGCAGCGAGGCCTGCGAACTCGTGAGCACCGCTATCTGACGGCCTACCTGCACCGGTTTCATCCGACCAGGGGTATTGCGGCGATTTATCAGAGATTTGTCGAGGAGGAGAAAAAAGCGACCGGCGGGGTACAGTGGGGGCTTTTTGACCTACTCTACGGTCCGACCAAACCGGTGAAGGCAGCTCAATTCCCGACACTGCCGATGCTGGCCCACGATATTGGTGACATCATCGGCACCACGCGTGGCCGGGCGAACGTCGGCTTTTCCTTAAGCGCGGGCCACAAAGCCGGCAAGAAGGCCGCGTTCGCGCTAATGTCGCATAATCGAGAGTTTATGATGTCCATGGCTGCTTTGGAGGTTTCGGTCGATGGCTCACCCATTCTTGTCAATATAAACATCAGCACCTACGGTCTCAATAGTGCCCTGACGAACACAATGTGTTTTGAGGATGGCGGCATGTTCACCAACGGCCAATATCTCAATGGCGAGATCGGCCCGGAAAAGTGCGGTCAGCTGCTCCGGGCGGTTATCACGGGAAGGTTTGTATATGCCCACGCCATTATCACAGCGAGCTTACACCCGAATTTGAAGGTCACGCAGGCGGATCGGATAATGATTGTGGATCGGCAGACTGGTACAATCCTGCTCGCCGATTCGTTTGCGGGTACGCGGCCAATCCGCTTTGCAACGCACCTGCATTGTTCCGGATTCGCGACCGCACAAGCCGCCGGGGTGTACCGCCTCACGGGCGGCCAGGCCAACCTGATTGCGGGAATCAAAGACGGCGACAAAGGCATGAGTGAGGAAGAGAAAGGGGAACTATTTGTGACTGTCCTGGACGCGCCGGCGGGCCATCGCGTGTCAATCCAAGAGCCGCCATGGATACCTGGCTACATTTATGGTATCAACGATCGCAAGAATACCGACCCCTCCAAAGCGAAGTACCCGCATTACCACCGTTGGCGGCTGGAAGTTGGCACACCGGTGACCAGCGGATCATTCCTGTGTGTGCTGACCACTCGGCCCGGTACGGTCACGCAAAAAAGGGAGCAGGTGTCGCTACCGGAGAAAGCCTGGGCTAAATTTCCCGCTGGGAAGGTCGTCAACGCGTTAGGCTGCCAATGTGTGGCGGAAGCGGTGATGGTGGATGAGACCGCCGGGTGTATTGTCCTGGCAGGCGCCAGCTCAATCGTGAGGGGCAACCGTCGCTTGCAGTTTGCGATTCCGGTGGATGTCGATTTCAGCGTTGCGGCCGAAAGGGTGTGGGGGGTGTTTTATTCTCCTGCCGCCGCAGGGCTGCTCACCCAGGCGGGTTTCGCGGTCCGTCGGCCGAAACATCAGGAATATAATCCGCGCAGCATTTGGAATTATTCCACCGTGTTTTCGTCCATCAATATTTGAGGAGTCGGCCATGAACGAAAAGACGATTGCCGCGATTGCCTTGAGTAACCGCGATTATCCGAGCCTTGCCGCCAAATTGGATGAAGCCGTCAAATGGGTGGAGATTGCCGCCGTGCAAGGGGCAGATTTAGCGGTGCTACCGGAGGATCTGAATATTTACCGGGGCGATGGCGGGGACGTTTCACTCCCGGACATGGCGCTGGATAATTGGCAACGGGATACTGCGCGGCTGCTGGAAACGGCCGTGCGCTGCCGCATTGCCGTGACTGTGCCCGTACTGGTGCGGGAGCAAGGCCGGATGGCCAACCGGTTTTATCTGGTTTCGAAGGAAGGTGCCATTTTGGGCCATTATCAAAAGCGAAATGTGACGCCGGGCGAACGTGCAGCGGGCGTGGAACCGGGCCACACGGCGCCGATTAGATGGGACGGCTTGAGCGTCGGCGGAGCAATTTGTTTCGATACATTTTATCAGAATGTTTTCGCCCAGCAGGCCGGGGCTGGGGTGGATTTGTTTCTGGTTCCCAGCCTGACTCCGGCCGGGCAGGTGCTGGATTACTACGCTTTGGTTTACGGCAAACCCATTGTGCTGGCCTATCCGGCTTGGAGCCGCGTTATTGACCGTGATGGCCAGGAACTGGCCCATGGTGGCCAGCGCTGGGAAACGCTGCGCTATGGTTTCGGATCGCCGGTGGTTATTGCTGCGGTCAATTTTGATGCCGTGACCTTGTTCGCTGATTTTAACCAGCAGCGGATGGTGGATGTGCAGCGGCGTTATGGCCGGCGTGTGCGGATTCGCTTTGACCAGCCCAATTGCCTGTTTTATCTGGAATCGCGCTGTGCAGAATTGACGGTGGATGAGGTGATGTGTGAATTTGGTTTGATTTCCCGTCAGCAGTATTTTGCCCGCTACACGCGGCAGGCTGAAAAGTGAAGTTGAGGACATTATTAATGCCAAAAATCCGCAGATATGTCAATCATCGCGTTCGTGAAGAATTTACTCAGGCTCATTGCCAGCACCTTCATGAGTGGTACGATTCACGTGGGCGATTTGTGTATTCCCGCAACCAGCCTGACTCGCGGCATAGGCTGTGGGACTGTTGCAGCCTCTTGCGCCGGGCGACGCGCCCCGATCATTCTCTGGCGGAGGCGATTATTCTGGCGACACCCGTCGACGACAACGGCTTCGAGCCGGTGGCTGCAATCGACCTGCTGTTGGCGTTTCCGAACCGACTCGCTCCGCCGGTGCAGGCTCATTTGCAACAAATATGCCAGAGCCATCTGCCGATCGTCATTGAACACCGTTTCGCCGGCGGCGGCAACAATAACTTCACCTGTATGTATTCGTATTTCCTGGCCTGCGCCGGACAAGTGCTCCAAGGTTATAGCTTTGAGGTCAAACATCATTTGATTCCCGCGGTTTACACCTCAGAGCGGCTAAGGCAGATTGGTTTTAATGCCCTGCTTCTGGTCCAGAGCTACGCCGAGCGCGATGCGGTTTTCGCGGAATGGAACAGCCCGACCTATTCGGCGGTGTCGCTCATGGCGCTGGCAAAGACCCGGAGGGATGTCGCAGATCCCGTGATCCGCCGCATCGCACTGGACACGCAAATCAAACTATGGCACGAGTTGCTCGCGCTGTATCACCCGAAGCTCAATTTGTCCTGTGGGCCTTATAGCAGGGCCTATCGCGTCGATATCCTCGGTCAGGTTTCTTTGATGCGGGCGCTGCTGTGCTATGTTGGCCTATCGCGGGACCATTCCTTGGTGAAGTTGTTGGATGAGCGGCAAGTCGGCATTCACTTTCACCATGGAGGCGACATGCCGTTTAACTGGGCCAACATCGCTTGGCTGGTTAGTTGCGATTATCATCTGCCCAAGGACGCAGTGGCCGAATTGCGCCAACGCGTGTTTCCGAAGCGATTTGCCGCACCCATCGCGTGGCCATCGCATGGCATGGTGGATCGAAAGAATAAACGCTATTTTCCGGTGCAGGGTCCAGCGTTTTCCGCTGGTGTTGGTCGCTTGGTTCAGTTTCAACACGTTCACTGGGCCTTGGGCTATCGTACCGTGTCAACCTACGGCCAGTCCTTCCCCATTCACCTGCACTATGCCCTTGCTGCTCGGCTTGGCCCAATGCAAAGCGTGCGGAACGTAACTTTGGGAGTCGGCTTATTGGCCAAGCCGGACGAATGGTTAACCGGCAGCGACGGCCAGCGGACGGAGGCGGATAATTTCAATCAAGGCTTTGAGTTGGTGGTTAAACAGCGCTCGGACGGTCTGACCTTCCAGGGGCGGGCGATGAATAATTTAGCCGCGTTGCCGACGGCGGAAATTTCCTTCAATAGTCTCATCCCTCTTCATTTTGGCAACGTTGACCTGGCGACGCTCAACGGCCAAGTGTGGCAAAGTGGACAGCGACTTGACATTCACACGAAGATGGCGGTATGTCGTATCAGCGATAACGGCTGCGAATACGAAATTGTCTACGAGTTCGAACTACCCGTTGTGCTGGCCTTGTATCGCTGGGCGAATTTTTTGCGATTCGCAGCGATGTTCTATGATGGTCCCACCCGCGTCCTTCCCGTGCGAGAGCTTGCTGTGTTCCGCATACGCGGGTCTTTGCGGCTATTGCAGATGCCACGCGACTAACTATAGTACAGTTTACACTATGTTTGGATTAAGTTTGAAGATAAATCAACATACCCTTGAATCTGTTCAAAATTGGTGGAGCAACTATGCCCGATCCCGTTAATTTTGCCGTAATAGGTTGTGGCTCGATGGCCCGTGGGTCGCATATTCCCAACTTGGCGCAATCAAACAAAGCTCGCCTGCACACCTGTGTGGACGTTAATCAGAGTGTGCTCACCGAACTGCAAGGTAAGTATCACGATATCCGTACGACACGGGATTATCGTGTTGCCGTTGCGGATCCCAACGTGCAGGCGATTTGCCTGGCCACCACCGAACAGCTTAGATTGCCGGTGATCGAAGCCGTCGCGAAGGCGGCCAAGCCAATCTATGTTGAAAAGCCGTTGGCTCGCTCGCTGGCGGAAGTTTACGAGATTCAACGAGTGGTACGTCAGGCCGGTATTCCTTTTTGCGTCGGGCATAATCGCCGGTGTTCGCCAGCCATGGTCGAAGCCCAGCGCATTTTCCGGCAGCACATGGAACACCCTGCTCCTTGCCGGTGGCGCTTTGACCGTAATCCGCAGGAGCGTCCCCGCCTGCCGGATGATGGCGTCGCCGGCATGTCGGTACGCATTAACGATGACTGGTACAGTTGGAAGCAATGGGTGTTTGACAAAGAGCAGGCTCCGCATGGTCCCATGCTCTTTGAAATGACGCATTTTACGGATGTGTGCAACTGGTTCTTGGCAGCAGAGCCGGAGGAAGTGATCGCCCTGAGTCACGAACCGTTCAACCACGGCGTGGTTATTCGCTACGCCGACGGCCAACTGGCCACCATCAGTATGTCCGCCAACGGCACGTTCGCTTATCCAAAGGAGCTTTACGAATGCTTCGGCAATGGCGGTGCGGTGATCATTGATTGCATGCTGGAAGTTCGCACTGCGGGCATTGCCGATGCTCCGGCGCGCAAGACGTATGCGATGATACATGATCGGCATCCGCAAATTGGAACCGAGGGCGGTGTCTCGGGCTGGCTGTCCAAGAAACGGGCTGCGTGTGCCGAAGCGGCTGCAGCCGGCGACACGTCGCTCGTCCTAGCCGCCAATCCTGATAAAGGACACGCGGCAATTCTGGACCAGTTTGTCGATGAAATCCAGGGCCGCGGTCCAGTTGTTTGCGGCGTTGACGAGGCTGTGCGGGCCACGCGCGTGGCGTTCGCCGCCATTAAGTCGACCCAGGAAAAAAGAGCGGTGCGCCTTGAGGAAGTTTAGAGAGGATCTATCGCGGCTGCGTGGGCCGGCCTGGGGTAGCAATGCTTGTCCAGCGGGTTTTGCTCCATGTACCCCGACAGGACGTTGCGCAACATCTTGATCCTCGAACTGATGGCTGCGGGGCGGCAACGTTGGTTGGGGCCACAAATAGCTAAAAAAAAGTGATGGTGCCGCTGCGGCACCACCACTGGTTCTCAAGACCCGGCACCGGTGGCCGGTCAGAGGCGAATTTTCTTGCGCCTAGTGCCACCGCCGATCACGGCAATGCACATCAGGGCCAGGACGCCCGCCACCATGGACGCCAAGGCCGCACCCAGCAGGCTTTCGACCGGGATCATGGTTCACCGCCTTCCGGCCTGATGGCCGGCCCGGCAGCACCGGGCGATCTTGGCCCCGCCATGACCGGCAGTGTCACCACCAGTGCGGTCCAGGTGGGGAATGCCGCCACACCCGGCACAAGCTCCAGGGCAAACGCGGCCATCACCTGCCAGCGGACGCCCACCAGAAAGACCATGGCGACGGCGACGAAAAGGTCGGCCAGATCGTCCAGGGGAGCCAGAAATCCGGCATAACCTCCACCCAGCAGACGCAGGCCGTCCACCACCCAGGCCAGGACCAGGGCTGCGGCCTTTCGCCTTCTGCTTAGGCCGTGATTGCCCACCAGTAAAATAAATTGCTGATTCATGGGTACTCCTTTCGTGTTCTTAAGGTGTGCCAAATCGCACACGGACATGCACGGCGGGATTCAGGGAATGCACCACCAGTGCCACAAAATGCTCCAGGGTCTGGCGAGCCTTGGCCCGTACCAGCGGCACCAGAAAGCTCTGGTGGGCCTGGGCCAGAATGATCCCCCGCAACCGGTCTTTGGCCTTGCGTTCCAATGAACCTTTGTTGAACAATGCCCAGCCATTGGAGCCGTGAACGATGATTTTGGCTGGATCAGGCTGGACCTGCACCAGACTGGTGTCCACCACCGGCGGGGGAAACAAGCAGGTCAGCGTGTTGGTTTGGGCATTGAAGGTAAAATCCTTGGCGGTCAACGCCGCGAATTGATCAACGTACTGGACGCGATTACCCATGGCGGTAACATCGGCGGTGGTCGTACCCCAATAAATACCCGCCCAATGGGTGGATTGGGCCAGGTGAACCGTGGCCGTGACGTGCAATTGGGCGACAACCAGTTCCACCTTGCGGTGCAAGCTCTCCACACTGGCGGCAATAAGCTCGGCACTCTTGGTGGTGGGGGTTAAATCGGCCTGAATCCACCGTACTCCGGTGTGCAGCATCAGCAGCACCGTCAAGAGCACAACACCCAAAATCAGGGCCACGGTGATTACACCGGCGGCTAACTTTTTGAGAAAAAGCATCTCTTCCCTCCTAAAAAACAATGTAAACCAATGCAAAAAGGTCCAACCGAGATGGGCCGGTCCATGATCGCTCAATTGTTGAGTGCGGCCAGAGCCGCGTCATAGGCATGGCGTTTGAGCCGGTCCGAGGCCCCGAACCAGATCGAATTCAAACGCCGTTCCGCCCGGACCCGCGCGTCTGAGCCGCGAAAGGTCCGCTGGTGGTCCGCCCATTCGCTCACCGCGTTATAAGCACCCCATGCGGTGCCACGGATGCCGGGCAGTGATTGGCGGGAATTGTCAAAGTTTTCCCGCCAGCACTGGAGCACCTTGTCCTGCCGCAACTGAAGGATCGGGTCGGCAGCGGGGGGCAGCAGGCGTGTGAAGTAGTTATTCAGCCACGCGGAATTGACGGATCGGCGGCTTAACACCTGTAATTCCGCATCAAACTTGGCGAACCGGTCGGTGATGATGCCAAGTTTGCGCCGAGCGTCCTGCACGCGATCGCGCAGGTTTTCATAATGCCGGATCGTCGCGCCCAGGGTATCGGTGCCGCTCATGGCCAGATTAAGCGTATTTTGGCAAACCACCCGCACGCTGGTGGGGATCATGCGTAAAGCCCCGGAGCCATCATGGTTATTCACCAGCAGGACATAGGGTTCGATCAGATCGTCGGTGCCGGCCCGGAAGGCACCGGGTATCCGGGCCAGTATCCAGACCCGCCGGCCACCCTGTAAGGCGCCGGCGGTTTCAAACATGGCCAGTTTTTCACCCACCAGAGAGTCCATGAAGTCAAAGGCATCCCGGTTCTGAAAGATACGGTAGCGGTCGGATACCACGCCGAGCACGGCGCGGGTATCGGTGCGGACATTGGCCAGAAAGTGCGGCACATCCCGGCGCTGGTTGGCCTGGATGGCTTGCAGGGGCCATTGCTCGACTGTCCAGTCCAGATGGGCCAGTTGCAGAGCTTGGGCGGCGTGGACCGCCGCTTTTACCACCGTGCCCAGGCCGTGCCAGGGGGGATCGCCGGCGACAAACACCGCCGCTTTCCCGGTGGAGAGATCAATTTCGTGAGCCATGGAAAATCTCCTTTTTTTTAATTGTCGAAGAGTAAAGGTTGACTTGGACCTTCCGGCCCCGATCTTTACAAAAATGGGTGATCGGGGCCGGATCAGACCCGCCTGGCTTTTAGGTGGCGGTAGCTTGGGGCACCACCGGCACTGTGCGGGTGCAACGGGGGATCAAGGTCCGCCAGCGTGGCGGGTAACTTATACGATGCCGCCGCTTTTCGTGGCGGATGGCCATCTGCACATTCACGCCCAGATGGCGGATTTCGGTGGGGGTCAGATCGTGGCAGCAAACACAGGTCATAAAACAACTCCATTTCTTCCGCCAGAGGCGGAGTCAAAAGAACAGACAAAAAACAACAAAGGTGGGCAATGGCCGTGCATTCAGGCCGCATGGGTGAATGCCGGACAGCGGCTCTTGTAGGGACA
>JAJYZF010000134.1 GCA_021800165.1 Planctomycetota bacterium
AGGGCGGCTCGCTCCGCGGCCGCTCCCAAATCAAGGTGAGTCAACGCGGTGGCCTTCGCCGGTGGTGTTCACCAGGCGTGGCGGCCGCAAGGATATTTTGTTTAAGGGGTAAATGCCATGTTTTCACAGGAAGCTTCGGGCGGGAGAAACGGTAGGACGGCTTGGCTGCGGGGGCTGGCGAGGCCGGCTGCGCTCGCCGGCGTGGTTGCAGCGGGATTGTGCACGGGCTACCTCGCCGGCAGGCTGGTGGCGAATGAGGGGCCGCAGAGTTATTGCCTTTACTTTGTCGCCGCCAATATTCCGCCGAATTGCACAGCACTGCACAACTGTGAGTTCGGTCATGGGGATGCTTACTACGCGGTGCCAGATTACAACGGTGGATCCTGTAACACTCACAATGTGACGGTCTGCGGGTTGACCCTGCAGTTCGACGCCAAGTCGTCGACCACCTGTCCGTCGCCGTGATGGTCTGGCTTGCAAACGGTCTTCCCGAATTGAACGGACAAGTTTTGGAGGATTGGCCATGGGCAGAATTTGCCGGACGGTGTGCTGCCTTGGGGTCTGCGCGTTCCTAATTGCAGCGTCGCCCTCTCAGGCAGCGCAGCAAAATGGCAGAGCAGCCGGGGCTGCTGCCACGTTTTTGCGCCCGTTGCCGGTGCGGATTGCGAAGATACTCCTGCTGCCGCGCGGTACGCATCGGTACCTCGAGGATTACCGAGCCGTCGTTGTGGCTTTATCAACCCACAGAGGCCACCTGACCCGCGGACGGCACGTAAACTGGCAGGTGTTCTCCGCGGTCAGGCCGGAGCTCCGTGGGCTGATTCTCGCGATTAACTCGGGGGCCCCGCCCACTGCCCTCCTAAGGCGGATAATGGCGTCGGTAACCATCGGTCGTGCGTACCTTCCGGTGCGCGGTAGGCGATGGCGTTATGGCACAGTTTGGGACCGAATGTTCATCTCTACGGTGTTGACGAGGCGTTCACGGCGACTTCTCCGCAGCGGGCGGCGGCAGGACGCCGCTCGCTGGGGTCGTGCGTCACTCTTCCTCTGGTCCCAGGAAGAGGCCACCCAAGGGACCGCCGGCGTGCTGTCGTATTGGTGCCGCGGCACCGGCACGGCACCGGAAAACTTGGCGGCGCTGGGATTACCGGAGCGCAGCGGTAAGGCTCTGCGGCGTCTCTACCAGTCGGCGCTGAAGCACGAACGCCGAGCATTCGCCCGCTCGGGGTTTAATACGCTCGGGTCGCGCTTGGGTGCGCTTCGGGCGCCGCGGGTGCCTCGGGGGCTGCTTTCATCATACCTGGGCTCGGTGCGGAAACTGGTAGAACTGGGCTTGACGGGCCGTCCCTATTACGCACTGGTTGGGCTTGGATCGGTGCGATCGATTCGCATGGAGCTGGCGAGGCGAGAGCACGCCAAATCCTCCGCACGCATGCGTAACTGGGTGCTGGGGCTGTCGCGCGAGGTGGCCGCCCACCGCGATCTGCCTGCTTACTTCCGGAATTGCCTGTTACGCTGGATTAAGGAGGCGATGGGGCCATGAACCGGCGCCGTGCCGCGTCGGTTATTTTGGTCCGCGCCGGTGGTGTTCACCGGGCGTGGCGGTCGCAAGGATATTTTGTTTACGGGGTGAATGCCATGTTTTCACAGGACGACTCGCAAGGGAGAAACGGTGGGACGGCTTGGCTGCGGGGGCTGGCGAGGCCGGCTGCGCTCGCCGGCGTGGTTGCAGCGGGATTGTGCACGGGCTACCTCGCCGGCAGGCTGGTGGCGAATGAGGATAGGCCGCCTCCCACCTATTGCAGTTTCAACTACACGGGCCCAGCCATTCCCTGCGGGGGCATCATCAAGGTGCTGGCGACTGGCCAGATGTACGTCTGTGTACCCTACCCACCCGCGGCTGCGCCATGCAACACCGGGTCCGCGGCGAACTACGTGAACACAGAGTGCCCCGGCGCGAACACGAACGGCGGCAACTTCTCGAACATCACCGACGAGTGCGGCTCGTGCCTCTCGCCGGCGGGATTCGAATAACCGGTGCCATTTACGAGGAAGGAGTCCCACGCGTGAATTCCGATACGGGAAAGTTCGCTCGCGCCCGCCGATTTGCGCCGTTCGCGGCGCTCTGCCTTCTTGCCGCCGTGCCGGGCAGGGCACAGATAGCCGTCTCCGCGTCCCGCCCGCTGGCGGTGCGAGTGTATCAGGTGTTAAATCTACCCGCGGGCAACCACCCGTACCTGCCCTATCTGGCCCGGATGGTGGCTGCGGTCGGTGCACTGCACAGTGCGCCGACCAGGCCGGGGGAACTCAAGGCCGTGTTGCGGGCGCACTTGGCGGACACCCGGGCGCTGGTCAACGCGATCAGCAGCGGTGCCAACCCAGTCGCGCTGCGGAGCACGCTGGTGGCGCACGCAACGCTTGACCCCGCTCAATACGCTGACCACGCGACCTGGAAATATGGCAGCGGCCTTGACCGGCTCCTGGTGGTCTCGGCCCTGAATCTCCGCGCGCAAGCTCTCTGGCGTGCGGACCGGCGCTGGCGGGCCGCGAAGTACGCGCGTGCGGGCCTGATCCTCCGCTGCCAATCGGCCTTTATCGACGGGTGGCGGGCGGCGTTGTTCACCTACGCCAAGATAGGCTGGGCTCGGCGCTATGGATCGGTGGTCGGTAATGCTGTGCGGGTTAGGGCCATCTTGCGGCACCGCGCGGCGTTTCGGGGTCTGCTTCAACTCAGCGCAGGCCAGCAGAAGCAGATCGACCGGCTGTGGAACCAGTCGCACCGTGCGGCTGGGTCGTCGGGCTTCACCGAGTACCTCCAGAAATTGACCACACTCACTGGCGGGCCCGGATCAAAGAGAGTGTCGATACCATCACGGGTCGCCGTGTCGTACCTCGACGCGTTGGCGGGGTGCCTCAAAACCGCAACAACCCTCCACCGGCGATACGTGATCTTGGAGTACGCACTTTACGTGAGGCGGCAACTCGGTGAGTTCGGCCACGTGCAGCTGGCCAAGGGGGTGGCGAGTGAACTCGATGAATGGCGGGCCCAAGTCGCGCGCGCGGGCTGGGCGAGCGCATCGGAGCGGAGCGCGGTACTTCGCTGGATCAAGGAGGCGATGGGGCCATGAGCAGGCGTTGGATTTCTACGGCTGCGGCGGCCTTCCGCCTCGTGCTCGGCTTGGTTTTCGTGGCCGCGGCTCTACTCAAATGGTTCGATCCGGCAGGCCAGAGCACCTATTACGGCAATCTTGCCCACGCGGCGCCGGTCGTTGGCTGGGTCATCATCATCGGCGAGCTGCTGCTGGGAGCTTGGCTGATTACCGGTATCCGGGCGGGGCTTGCGGCGGGTGTGGCACTTTTTGTGCTGGCCATGTTCTCCGGCGCCATCGTGGCGGACATGCTGGCCAGGCATCCGGTCCCGTGCGGCTGCTTCGGTGCGGCGTGGCGGCGGCCCACAGCCCGGCAGCTATCGAGCACGGCTTGGCCGTCGGCTTGGTACGGGACATGGCCCTCATAGTGCTTGCCGCAGCGGCGTGGATGCTTGCCCGGCGGCCGAGCCAACCGCCTGCAAGCGAACCGGCGGCGCACGGCGGTGGCGTGGCTGAACCGCAGGCGTGACAGCGACCATCGCGGTACAACCGTAAGCTGTTGCCGCAACACCCACGGAGGCATCCGATGCAGTTGGAAAATATGAAGCGGAATATTAATTGGGAGTCTGGTGGCGAACGTCGCGGCGGCTTGGCCGCTGGCCGAAGTCGTCTGGCCAGTGCGGTCGGCAGAACCGTGAGCAGCGCCGCGGGCCGCTGGTGGTTTTTATTCGCCCGGAGAGTTCTTCCCGTCGGCAGCGGCGGGGGTTAATGTTGCGCTAAGAATTGGCGTGGTGGTTTTTTTCAATTTTTCGCTTGCGTGTTTATTTGCGTCGTTGATATACTCCCATAATAGTGACGGTTCCGCATGTTCTGGGGCCGCCATAGGGTGTGTTTGAAAGTTCGGACTCTCTGCCGCGTTGGCTTGGCCATTGGCGTTGATGCCATGGGCGAATGGTGCCAATCGGCAACCGAGCCCGCAATGTTGTGAGGTTGTCCGTGGGTGACACTCAGCACAGCTTGCGAATCCTGCGGCGGTCGGGGCGACTCCCTTGGCGAGTGCCTCTGCGATTCCCGGCTCGGGCCGGTGGGCGGCTCCGCCCGGCGGCCGTTGCAGCAGCCACCCTGATGATCGTCGCCGTTCTCAGCCTCACCAGCCTCTTTTCCTCTCCCGCATTCGCCTTGCCAGCCAAAGCAAAAGCCAAATTAAAAATACCGCATGTGCCCTTGGCTCAGGTGCCTTGGCAAAGGCATTTCAGTCATCCCACACCGATCTTTGTTCCGCTCATGAGTCTTCCGTGGGCCGACTGCCATGTGCGGGCCCTGCAGATCCCCAATGCCGGGATCGACAATCGGCATAAAGGGTCGGATCCCGATGGCCATTTCATCATGGCCATGTGTCAGGACAGACAGGGGAACCTGTGGCTGGCCACCGAAGGGGCGGGGGTGTATCGGTATGATCCGTCAGCAGCCAAAGGCCAGCGCTGGACACAGTTCACCAAACAAAGCACCCATGGGGGACTGGAGAATAACTGCATCTACGCCATCGCCTGTGATAACCAGGATCGCATCTGGGTGGGTGAATTGAATCATGGGATCAGCGTTTTCAATGGCCGGCGGTGGCAGGATTATGACATCGTGCAGAATCCGCAGCATCATGTGCTGGCCGGGCCATTGGGAAACCATGTCTATGCGATGAAGTTTGATCGATACACCGACCAGATGTGGATCTGCACAGAGAATGGGATATCGGTATACCAATGTCGTGATATAGCCGCCGGCTTGCCGGCGGTGAAATCGTCGTACCAAAATTCAACCCACCATTGGCATTACATCACACAGGCCAGCGGTTTGCCGATGAATCCGGATTCCATTGCTTTTGCATCCAACGGTGTGGTTGATGTCGGCACGCAGTGCGGGGGTTTGGCGATAGGCACGCCAACGCAGGGGAGACAATCAGACAATGCCTTGGGATGGAGCCGTTATCGGTGGACGGTGATCAAAGGGCCGTGGCATATGCCGCTGACGGCAACGGGTAACGGCTTGCCGGGAAACTTGGTTAATTCGGTCACCACCATGTGGGCCAATCACCTTGCGGTCGCAACGGACGAAGGCATTGCACTGGGGAGCATCAGCGGCCGTGTAACGGCGAATTATCCCGCCGCAGCAATGCTGAATTTGGAATTTCAGCATGGGCAGAATTTTGTGGCCAAAGTCCACGGGTTGTGGCATCCGCCGGTGCATTGGCAGGCGCCGCCGGGGCAGGTGCTGGAAACATTGCCGACGGAAGACCACACCACCGCCGTGGCATGGGAGCCGGATAAAGCCGCTGGTGGTAAAGCGGGCTATCTGTGGCTGGGGCATTGGCGGACGGGATTGGATGTCTGGCAGTACGACGCAGAGGGAGCAATCATTAACCGTTGGCACATCCATCGGCCGCAGGTGGGTAATTACGTTCAATGCTTGCAGCCGCTCAAAGGCGGCGCGATGGCGGTGGGATGCTATGGCAAAGGCGCTGAGGTCATCACCCTGCCGGGGCAGAGCAAAGATGCGTGGCGAGACGCCGCAGAACCGAAAGCCCAGTTCGCCGCCGCGCCGGAACCGCACGAGGCAAGGCCGCCGAGCGAGCGCGAGCTTAATGCCATGGCAGCTGCGATTCGTAAAGAATTATTGGAATCGAAAGACAAGAAGCAGCCGCGGATTGTGCCGCTGCCGGATGATTGGCGAACCGAGGGGAACTGGCTGGGAAGATACGGAAAGTATTGGATGTGCCTGTTCGCGGGGCGAGAATCTATTGGTAACCTCGTTTGGAATTCGGTACCACGTCACGTTAGGCAACTCGAGTTTGACGGTCCCCATGTCCAAATGGTGGGTGGGCCCCGTCGCTTGCCGGATACCAGCCGCTACTGGGTTCAGCAGGATTTCACAGGCAATCCACGAGCCCTGCAACTTCCACCCGCGTATTACCCGGGAAACGGGCAGTTGCTCCGCGGTTTCGGGCAGGCTGGCAAACAAAGGCGGATTTCTGAGATAGACGATCACGGCGAAGCCTACCCGGCCTGGTGGCAGGGGCCCGATGTTAACGTGTTGCTAACGATTCCGAGGGGGCTGTTCACGTTGAGTTTTTACGAATGGAACTACAACGGCCACACCACAGCGAACCGGCTCCGTGACTATGCGGTCTCCGTCCAAACGTTCCCCAATGGCTGGCGCTACGGGCACCTCTGGTCTCGCGGCCGCGGGGTTCCTGCCGCCTGCTATCGTCAACCGTCAAAGGTGGTGGCCCGTGCTGAACAGAACTGGGGTGGGGAGTGGGTGAGGTTTTTGGTGCGTGGTCCCGTGGAGGTCGGTGTTCGATTCCACCGCAACTACTCGTTTAACACCCATGTATCGGGCGCCGCATTGGATTGGACGGCGCAAAGGCCGCCGCCATACTTCTGCAGCGTCGCGAGTTGGCCGAAGCAGCAGGCGGAGAAACTCCGCGCCGCGCAAATAGGGCTCGCGGCCCTGCGTGCGGGGATTTATCCGCTGACGACGGGGGCAAGCAGTCCGCAGGTGGCCGCGTGCCACGACCTGCTCACGATCGCGCGCCTGGAAAGGCGCACAGAGCCGACGGTGTGGGCCAGCCACGAGGCGATCATCTACAGCTTGGCCGACCGATGCCTGCAGGCGTGCGGCCACGGCAGCGCAAGCAGCCTGCGACTGCTCGCGGCTTGCAACTACCGCCTTTGCCGATTTCGGCAATGGGAAGGCGACTTGGAGCGGGAGGGACTACCGGTGCCACGGAAGCTTGAGGAGATGACGAAATGGAAAGGCCGTACCCGGGTGTTCCGGGACGGCGGATACCGCCAGTTGGCGCGCGACGCGGCCCGCCAACGCACGGCGAAATTAATGGCCGCGCGCCAAACAAAAAGGAGCTATTGATGTTTACGCCAAAAAAGCCAATGGGCCCCATGTTCCGCCGGCGAGCCTGCCTCGCGATTGCGGCACTCGTTGCGGCGCTGCTGCCTGCGGGGGATTTGGTCGGTACCGCGGGGGCCCAGGTTTTCTACCCGGCAAGCAAATCAGAGACGCACACCCCGCAGCTCGGTTGTTTCAACACGGTGGGCTGCAACTTCATCTACCCGGTCGACATCGGAGGTTTCTTGGTCGACGTTCACTGCACGCCGAATATCTTTCAAACAGCAATTGACGGCGCAACGGCTGCTGGCGGCTACTCCGACACCGGCGAGGCCTGCGGTGAGTTTGCCTTGAGCAAGGCCAACGGCGGCTCCGCCAGCTATTACTGCGGCTACGACGGCCCCGGCGCTCCATGCGAAAACG
>JAJYZF010000135.1 GCA_021800165.1 Planctomycetota bacterium
ATGTCGATGTAGTACCTCTCGGCCGCTTCCGGGGCGTGGGCCCGGGCCATCGCGTAAAGAAGCGGTAGGCCCTGCGCGAGCAACAGCCAAGCCACGCAGTAGAGCCCGATACGGACATGGGCGGGCGGCCTCGCCGCGAGCAGCACGCCCGTCGCCGCCAGCCACATGGCGACGTACGCCAGCCATTGCCAGCTGGGCGGCCACCGGCGCAGAACAACGACGACCATGAACACGCCCAGCGAGAGCGCAGCGAGTTCGCAGGCGAACAGGAGCGCCCTCGCCGCCATTACCCAGTCTGCGCGCGACGGAAGCATTATCGCAGCCCCCCTTAAATAGGCTCCGTCCAATCCCGGTGGGAGCTGAACGGGACACCCGCACTATTGAGAGCATCACCCACCCCGCAGCCGCCGCCCATGGGCCGCAGGGGCGGCATATGGGCGGCCTTCCGGCTACCGGCCCGCGGCTGGCTGGTCGTCGACCGGTCCGTCCGAGGCTGGTGGGCCGCTTTGGCCGGCGCTGCCGCAGCCTTCCCCTTCCTCGAACGGCGCGTAGACGGCGATTGACAGATTTATTCCAAGCTCAACGAATTTCCTGAGGCGGTCGCTGGGAATTACCAGCGTGTGGCAGAAATAGGGCTGTATGACGCCTATGTTGAGGACCGCCCGCAAGTCCGCGGGGAGGCGGGATCGGTCGCGCAGCCCCTCGAAACGGAATGCCCCGATCAGAGCGTCGATGTGTTCGGTGACCGAGGCCGGCATTGGGCGCCCAGAGCCAAGGCGCCAGATTGTCTGAGGCCAGCATTTTCCCGCGAAGTGCGGCTGGCCAATCTCGTGCGAGATACCGATCGTCGGTTCCATCCCAATCGCCGAAGAAATCTCCGCCAGCGTCGCGGCCTCCGAAACCAAGTCAATCGACACGCGAAGTTCGTGCCGCTCGTGTTCAGCCATATCGGTACTCCGGCCGGGACGCCCCTTCAACTGTGGCGGCGCGGTCGCACCCGGCTGGCGACCCAGCCCGCCTACCCTAGGCCACAATCACCACGATCGCAAGGCTCTCAAGGATGTCGGCTGCCACCTCGGCCGCAGTGAAGCCTGTGCCGACGACCACGGCCCCCTTGGCGAGGTTGCCGGCCGCCTTCGCGATCTGCTTAGGCTCTTCCCCTTGATCGGGGTTGCCCTCGTTCTCGCTATCGCATTCCGGCTTCTTTTTGGGTTTCTCCGTTTTGTGCCACTCGCCGTCGGGCTTTCCCTGGTCGAGACAATCCTTGTAGAGCTCTTCGATCTCGTCTTTCGTAAAATCGGGCCTACCGTCGGTTTTCTGATCATGCCCCCAGTCGTGGAAAGTCTTGTTGTTGTTTCCGTACCACTGGTCGCCCCTGTGTTCGCCACTCGCATCCACATTCCCCACCGGCGAGGAATCGACGAACTGGTAAGTGTTCGCCCCGTTAATAAATTGGGCCGGGTCCTGCTCCATCCATCGGCCGAGGTTTGGGGCGCCGCGATGGTTGCGGGTTACCGGTGCTCGGTTTTCGGCATTGCGGTGGTGGACGCGACTGTCCGTACAAGTGCCGCTCTCGCCACCGCACCCATCACCGGTGCATTCGCGCAACAGGATTTCATTAATTGCGACCATTAAACGGCCTCAAGATGGAATAACTGATGAAATCATAACGCACCGGGGCGGTGCGGAAAAGCCGCTGCCAGGCTACGGAATTAACAGTGTCTGCCCAATCATTCAACTGTGCGCCGCCCTAATCGTCGCTGGGAGGCAGGCCGCTGCGGCGCTGCAATAACTCCGAGAGGATGACGGCACGGCGGAATGACGCCGCAAGCATCGAACCGATGAGCATGAGGGCAAGCCCGAACTGCGCTGTGGTCATGGCGGCACCGAGCCCGCCGTGCTTCAGCGACACATACCCAACGGCCAGTAGAATCAGCGAGGTTGCGGCAGCCCCGGCGGCCATAAGGGAGCGGGCCATAGCCGCCGACCACCTGATCAGGGCCTTACCTATCCTCTCCGAGTAAATCGATGCCGGGTACCGCTCGTAAGGCCATCCATCCGAACTGAGCGGGACCGGGCCCATCCCCAGCCCGATAGCGCACAACGCGGTGCCGACCGGTACTGCGGCACAGTAGATGACGCCGGGCATTTCCCACCTGTGGTGGGCGACGCCGAACGCGAATGGTACAACCCATGCCATTGCCAGCGCGAGTGGCTGCACGGCTATAGCTGCGGACAAGAACCCCCAGCACTCCGCACGGTAAAAGCTTTCCCTGGGATTTATCCGTAATGTGACCGGGATCATAGCAAAGACAATGCATATTTCGGAAGCCCAGAGGCCCAGGACAACCCGGTTTGTACCGCGGAGAAGCAAACTTAACAGAACGGCGAGCGCCATCGCCGCAAACACAAGCCAGAATCGACGCGCAAACACTGGGCGACGGCTGGTGGGAGATCGCCAAGGCCGATAGCCTAAGCCAGCCCGCGTCATCCTGCTGGTCTGGTTGTTGAGCAAGAGGTACACCGTGGCGGCGAGCGCGGCTGAGGCGCCGTCGGTAGTTGGTGTGAGGATCCACCAAAACATGCCCGAAGGGTTAATCATCAACGCGATACCAGCCACAAGCAGCATGACTGTAGAGGCGTACATGCAAAGCCCAATCCACCGCTCCGCGAGGCATGCCTGCTTAACCAAAGGACCGACATGCGTGGGCAAGGGCGGCGCCGGGTGTATCTTGGCCAGAGCCTCCAATTCCGATCCACCAATTGCACGATCCACCTGATTCATCAATTGCCCTCGACGATTACGGTCTCGGAGATCAACGGCGTCCTAGTCCTTGCCTCGACCTGGCCGGATAAATTTTCGATATGGATGTTGCCTCGGCAACCCTGCCAGACAAACCAGCGGCCGCTGACGTGCACCGTGTACGATGGGCTGCTTAGTTCTCCCTGCCCAACGCCCGCAATGGCACCGCCCGCGATGCCGATAATCGTCCCGATACCGGGCACCACGAGGCCCGCTGCCGCGCCGACAAACGCATCGGCTACTGCCGATCCCGCATCTGCCAATAGCGACGAGTTCCGTGCGAGCATGGGCCTCCAAGTTACGAGATAGCCAACGTGCCCATCAAACGTCATGGGTATTGGTGACACATTCGGCGTGGCGCCAGCGCTGGCGCCGCCCCATCCGCCGACGGGAGTAACGCGCCCCGAAGCCTGGGTGACCAAAGGAAGTTTGCCGCCAGGGTTTCGTGTGAAGCTGACATGCATGCTCATCACCGCTACCCGGGGTGTGTAGGTGTAGAAGGGATCGGCGAACCGAACTTGGAGGTGCATTACGATGCTTTGGCCCTTTACGCCGGTGCCCAGCGGCTGGGCGTTGACAGACGCCGCCAGCCCCTCCGCATCCACATTCCCCATCGGCGGGGAATTGACGAATTGGTAGGTGTCGACGCCATTAATATATCTCAGCGGGTCCTGCTCCATCCATCGGCCGAGGCTTGGTGAATAATCGCGATTGCGTTCATAATACAGCTCCGTCACCGCATCCAGCGTCATCCCCTGATGCAGATGATTTATCGGCGGTTGCGTACGGCGGCGGACCGCCCCTGGGACAAGCATTGAGTTTTCATTGATGGCAACCATGGCCGGCCCCCAAAATGGAAATCATTGAGAAATCATAACACGCCGGGTCGATGCTCGGAAACGGACCATGGGCGGCACCAGTGCCACTTACTTTTTCAGTTTTCTGGCCGCTTTGACGGCGCTCAAAATATACCGCTTGCTGTACTCCTTCCACTGAGGCGCCAGGTTGACAATAATGTCACTTTGCCAGGAAGCACGCCCACGACCATTCAGGCAGCTTACCAACTGGGCCCGCTTGAGATTGTGCAGCAGCGAAATTGGGAAAGAGGTCTCGGTATGGGGCCTGCGGGCGGACACCGGGCATAAGCAATACCAGGTGCTTCCACCCGGCACACTTGGCAACTGGTGGTAATAGGGGAAAAAGCCAGCGATTCCTATAACCCGGCTCACCTGCCAGCGGTGCCAAGGCGGAAATCCGTGCATAGCGTGCTCGAGTTCGCCAAGGCGTTCACCCGGCTTGATCCCGGTCACCAGGAATAGCTGCACCGCGAGCCAGCGATTTTCCGGCGCCAGAGAATGGCAGCGCGCTAATGCCGCCCAGAAATCGGGAGGCATTTCCGAAACCGATAGGGCCGCCACCACGGCCGTCCGTCGCGCTGATGCTTTGACAATTAGTGAGGTGTAATTGCCGAGCGCCCAGCCGGGAAGGGTCTGCCCAAGCACCGGCCGCCCGCCTGGCGCCACCGGCGCCGTGAGCCAGAATGTCCTCGTGGCCTGTGGCAATCCCGGAATCTTGAACTCCGGCCCCTCCACCTGAACTCCTATCGCTGTGGCCCGTTCGCTCATGGCAGCGGTGTGCTGTCTACCCCTCAGCTGTTGGTATACCGACCAAAGCGAGTGCTTGCCTGCGAGAGCGATGAGCAGCCGTCCGTGCGGCTCCCCCGGGCTTGCGAGCCGGATGGAGAACGCCGTGGTGTTGCCGCCGACCGACAAGGGTACCTTGGCAAGGCGAAGCATCTGCCGACGGAGCCAGGGGCACCCGTCGCAAAGGGAAGCGACATCCGCCATTGTTTCGCCGGGGCGCAAGCTCGCCATGAGCAGTTGGTAGGCGGCAAAGTAGCGCCAGGTCGCTGGAAAACGCCGGTTCCCGGCGGCGTACTCCCAGAGCGGCGCGGCCCGTGACTCGCGCATCCTTAGCGCCCAGCCCTGCGCTCGCTGGTCGTCATTAATGGCAATTTCCGCTTGTGGCATCGGCCTCACAGGCGGCCCAATACCCTGCGCCGCGCGCAACTCCTCGACCAGGGCACGATCCGCCATGAAACCTGGCGATAAGGAGGCAAGGTCCCCCTCGGAAGGGCCGGAATACACCTCGTGCAGTGCCCAGTGCGACGCCGAAAATTTGCGTGACTTTGCAGGGCGCGGCCCGCTGCGGAATACCGCCGGCGGGCCCGCGCGGCATGCAGACGGGTTCAGGATGATGGAACCCACCAGCAGGAGCCCGGTCATTGCAAGGGCTGACGCGGTATTACTCGTGACCGTCTTCATACTGATAAACCTTTCCCTAGGTTCCGCTCGGAACGCGGGGCCCGGGCCGCCGGCCCTCATTAGGTGTAGGATATTTTGTCGAGCCCGCGATCCTTGCACCAGTTCCACGTCACAACCAACTTGCGAGTGATAATATTGCTATCCGCCTGGAAATGCGGATTTTGGGTCGTCGAGAGCAGGTCGCCCGCGAGTGTCCGTGGGTTTTTTTTCGCCCACCCCTTCAGGGTGGCACCGGTGTAAAACGCGGCGGTGCCGACGAACGTTATCCGCCCCTTGGTGTGGCGCCCCTCCCGCGTGCGCCATCTCCAGATGTCGTTCGTGCCTCCCATCGAATGCCAACGAGGGACCCTGGCGCCCGGCACCGCGTGCCAAGCCTCCCAGTAGCTTATATGCCCGTCCTTCGAATGGATGGGCAACCCGGTTTTGGCATCGAACACGCTCACGGTGATGTCCATGTGCTGTATGACAAATTCGTGCAGGCTGGCCGGGAAGATGATTTTGTTTTGCGGTCTTATGAGCCACTGTATATACCACCCGTGGAACGCCCCCTCGTGGCGCCGACGAGGAACCCACCTCGTCCGGTAGGCGAGCGTGAAACCTGCCAGCCCCTCCGCATCCTCATTCCCCACCGGCGAGGAATCGACGAATTGGTAGGTGTTGGCGCCGTTGATGTAGTGGGCCGGGTCCTGCTCCATCCAGCGGCCGGGGATTGGGGCGCTGCGATGGTTGCGGGTTACCGGTGCTCGGTTTTCGGCATTGCGGTGGTGGACGCGACTGTCCGTGCAAATGTCGGTCTCGCCACCGCACCCTTCACCGGTGTATTCGGGCAACGGAAATTCATTTATCCCGACCATGCTACGGCCTCAAAATTGCCTCACCGAGAAAATCATAACGCGCCGGGGCGGAGCGGGAAAGCTGACGTGATGCGCGATTTCCCGCGATGCGTGTTTACCGCTCGGTCGGCAACCAATAAGCCCATCGCTCCGGTACGGTAAACTTTCTGCCGCGCTGATCCATCGATCTGCTCCAGAAAATCCAATCGAAAGACCAGAATCTACACGACGCGAAAATGTCCATCAGATGCTCTCGCTGGACGTTTTACAATTGTGCGTCAGAAGTAACTGACATGCTCCCGTGCCATCGGCGGTATCCTCCGTGAAGACACCGCGGCGACCTATCCACGGCCACCCCATGCGTCTCACACCGGCAATACGAGTAAGATTTGTGAAACGGATGTCGACACGGCCCGGGCACCATTGCACTGGCCCGATGCGTTTAGGGCCGTCCCGTGGGCCACCTCCCAGTCTTTACCCCGATAACCACCGCCGCACCCAATACCAGGAGCCACAGCCCCCAGATAATAATGACGAACGACGCTACGAGCGTCCGTGTTCGTGCAGCGGCACGCCCATCTTTCGTGAACCTCCGGTTGAGCCATTCCATCGCGTCTCCGATGAGGTAGGCGTTGAATGGCAAAACAACAAAATACACCATGGGGGCGGCCACCAAAGTGCTTTGCGCCACCGTTATCAGCACCGTGGTTGGCCAAAACCCAATTGACGCCGCGAGACTCGGGAGCCCCAGTGGCCCCAACGCTCGCCCGGGTGTGGATTTCATCAAAATTTCCTCCTCACGAGCCTCGTACGAATGAACCAGCCCAACGCGTTTAAGGTAGCTCAACGGGCAGCCGTACGGTCTGGCCTTGTCGCCAACCCTCGCTCAGTTCTTTATTGCACCTACGGTAGCGCCCACAACCGCCTTGGCGACATTTGTCTCCGTTGTAACACCGGGAGTCGGCAATGGTCCGCCCGAGGTCGTACCGGAGACCTTGGCCAGCTTGGCCTCCGTGCGTGCGGCTTGCCTGATCGTCCTGCGCATCGCTGGGCAATAGGCGCTGGCGGGCGCGGGTGCGTTCGGGTTGGCCGCCTGATTTACCAGCCGCAGTTGCCCCCGATGCGCGGCTTCCGCATCGTTGCCGAGGTTTTGTAGGGCCACGACGCCCTCTCCCATGGCGTGGCCCGCGCCCCAAGCCCATCCGACAAATGGAACCGCGTATAGTAGCGCCCACCAGCCGTGAAATCCCCCATCCCAAAAAAATCCGCTCGCATCCACATTCCCCACCGGCGAGGAATCGACGAATTGGTAGTGTAGTGAATTAAAATCATTGTAACTTATCATGGGGTGTTGCGTGTTACTTCGTAGAAAGCGAGGATAACACCGATGCGTGTAGCTCCAACCATTACCGTAACCGAAACAGATCGAGAGACGCT
>JAJYZF010000003.1 GCA_021800165.1 Planctomycetota bacterium
TCCATGGCCGAATCCTTTATTCAAACATACACTGCGAACATCCTGTCCGTACTTCCTTATCATAATAATCCATTGCCAAATCGGGAAGTTATTTCGGAACTATTCCTTAGCGGAAATAAAAGGTGCACCTCCGATTCTGGGGTATACCAGGCAGGATGAAAAACTTACTTATGTCGGCTAAAGAGCGGGTTCGTCTGGATGCGATGCTTCGGGCCGATTCGACCGACGTTGGCAGAGAGCCGCCAACGGATCGCGGCGAAGAAAAACCATCGAAACCAGAGGAGACATGCGGTTTTTGGGGTTACTGGGCGCGGCAGGATTCGAACCTGCGTAGGCATAAGCCAGCGGATTTACAGTCCGCCCCTTTTGGCCGCTCAGGCACACGCCCCCGTGGACCGTGAAGTATAACAAGGCCCGTCAATATCGCCAATTCATTCCTCCTTGATGGTGTGGCCAAACGGAAAATCTCCAGCTTCATAAACCGAATGGGTGAATGTTGATCACTTAGCTTGCAATACCATGAGCACAACCATGGCCCGGGCGGCGGGCCTTGAAAAACCGCGTGAGGATTTCCGCCATAGGCCGACGACGATAACCGGGTACGGTTAAACCAGAGATCGGCTCCAGGCGAGGAATGATATTGCAATTCATAAAGCCGGATCGTGCGGCCGATTCAGAACTTGGTACGTACCGGAAAAGCGGCGGCAACGCGTTTTTTGTATAACGCCGTTTTACCGTCAAGCGCGTCTAATCGGAAGCCGGTTCCAAGTCTTCTGGAGTGTCATCGGAACCGCCGCCCCCGGACAGCGGCACGGGTGGAGCGATCAGCCCAAGGGTGGCCAAAATGGACCCATCCAAAAAGCCTTCCAGCTTGCGGGAACGCACCGGGTGCTGAAGCTTGCGGATGGCCTTGGCTTCGACTTGGCGAACGCGCTCTCTGGTGACCTTAAAAATACGTCCGACTTCCTCCAGGGTATAGGTATAGCCATCGCCAATGCCATAGCGTAACTTGATGATTTCGCGTTCTCGGTAGGTCAAGGTTTTGAGCACTTGATCAATGCGATCGCGTAGCATTTCCTGGGTGGCGGTTTGCACCGGATTTTCCGCCGCTTCGTCTTCAATAAAATCGCCGAAGTAGGAATCCTCGGATTCGCCGACCGGCCGATCCAGGGAGATCGGATGCCGGGCGATTTTTAGAACCCGCCGACATTCGGTCACGGGCATTTTGGCTTCCTTGGAAATTTCTTCGATGGTAGGCTCACGGCCTAGATCCTGGAGCAGCTTTTTGCTGATGTTGCGCAGCTTGGACATGGTTTCAATCATGTGCACGGGAATGCGTATCGTGCGCGCATGATCGGCAATGGCCCGGGTAATGGCCTGACGAATCCACCAAGTGGCGTAGGTGCTGAACTTATAGCCCCGGCGATATTCATATTTGTCCACGGCACGCATCAAGCCGGTATTTCCCTCCTGGATAATGTCCAGAAAAGAAAGCCCGCGGTTGCGGTATTTTTTGGCGATGGACACGACCAGGCGCAGGTTTCCACCCGAAAGCTTCCGCTTGGCATCCTCATATTCATTGAACACCAGTTGAATGGATTGACAACGGCGCTGCAAGGCATCGGCATCTTCCAGTACCAGATCCATCAAGCCCTGATATTCGTCGGTCATGGCCAGGCGATCATCTTCGGAGAGCTTCAGAGATTTGTCGTTAAGCCGACTTTTCAGTCGCGAAAGTTTGGCGCTGATGGACTGAAGTTTCCGCATCAGGGGTATAATTTTGCTGGTACGCAGGGATAACTCTTCCAGGAGCGTGACGATCTTGCGGCGGCTGCTTTTCAAGCGGACTTCGGATTCCAACCGATGCTGGGCGTTGGTGGCCGGATCAGTTATTTTTTCCCAATCCTGGCGGTTGCGTTCCAGAATTCTGCGAATGGTGTTGAGATTTTCCGGAATGCGTTTGCTGATGGTGGCCTTGGCATCAACCTCGGCGGTGGAAATACGCATGGTGCGATCGAAGGGCAATTCTCCAGATTGCACCAGGGCCAGAATGTCTATGGCACTTTGTACGCAACTGTCACTCTCCAGCACCTTCTTGCGAAAGGTCATCCGGGTGAGTTCAATTTTTTTGGCCAGGCGGATTTCTTCATCGCGGGTGAGCAGCGGTATTTCACCCATCTGGGTGAGGTACATGCGTACCGGGTCGTCAATGCGTTTGCTGCCGACCTCCACAATTTCGTCTTCCTTGACACTCTCAATTTCTTCTTCGGCCTCCCGCATCATGTATTCGCTGGGATCATCCGGCGATGGCGCGGCAATTTCCTGGGCCACGTCGGCCTCATCGCGGAACTGTATGCCCATCTCATCAAATTGCTGAAATAACGCATCGAGGCGGTCCGTGGCAATGGCCTCGTCCGGCAGCAATTCGTTGAGTTCCTCGTAGGTAAGGTAGCCCTGCGCTTTACCCTTGGAAATCAGCAACGCTATATTTGAGTTTGCCTTGGCCAGCGGAACGGTGTTGACCGTTGCGGGGGGTTGGACCTGATCTGTTATTACCGTTGTCACCAAAATCTCCAAATGTACCGTTAACAATCCGGGCGGGCGTCAAATCGCCGGCAGTTCCGCTCCGGCATCGCACCAGCGGCCAACCGCAAGCCATCAGAACCAGACTGACGGCATGGGAAGATCGACTGTTACCGAAGCGGCACCCGCTTTCATCCTGGTTAATAGTTAGCCCAGATTCCTGATTCCAAACACAACGGCCCCAGCTTTTCATAGGTCCAAAGTTTCCAGCCCTGCGTCAACTGCCGACGATCGGAGAGCGCTTTTCAATGGTAACTCGGGACTCATCTTTCCGGCTAGTTCATGGCTCGGCCGACTCACACAATCTCATGGCGCCTACGCGCCCGACCGCCACAACGCGCGATTTAATTTATTCTAGCAGTAAAATTTTGTACGGTCTACCCATCCGGATCATGCCAGACCACAAAATACGGCGCAAGTACGCATATGCAATACACTTACGTTACTTTCATCAACCCAAATCATTCGGCCTTTTTCCCTTCATGGGGTGTCATCCGGCGGCGGCGCTCGCTCAAGAGGTCGCTAAACGATTCCGCCGAGGCCGCAGCCGTTTCCGTAGCCACATCGGCTTGAGCATATTCCTTGAGCCGATCCAACGCCCCCATCAACTTCTCCTTCAAATTACCCCCAAGAGCCGCTTCTCTTTGAAATTCAATAGCCATGGCCGGCAGGGGTCCATCGCCGAGCATACCGACAAACTCGCCCAAGCTACATCGGCCCAAGTCAATGGCACCATCTACGTATTCCATCAGCTCTTCGGCGAGTTTCCGCACGGAACCCGCTGCGAATAAATCCAAGGTCATGGCGTCGCGAACTGGGGCATAGAGCGCAAAATCCGTCAGCAGCACCCCAATCACCCACTGCTGGGCCCGCAGGCGCGCATCACGCACCTCCGCTTGAATAGGGGCACCTGGCGGAGAATGATCCTCTAAGGCAGCCGCGCCGGCCGAGGAGGCCTGCGGCAATGCCGCGGAAATCTTTTTAAGACTCCGGGCCACATCCTCAGCACTGATGCCGATGAGACCTGCGACGCGATTGATAAAGAGTCCGCGGCGCAAAACATCCATGGTGGTCCCGTGCATGGCCATAGCCACCATACGTAGCATAGCCGTCGCCGCCTGTTCTTTTTGTACCAGTGAATCGGTGGCCCGAAACGCCCGGCTCAAAATTTCCCACTGAAATTCCAAAGCCTCCCGCGCCTGGTCTACCACTTGCTTGAAGGCCTCTCTACCATGGCTCATGCAGTAATCGCATGGATCCTTGCCGTCCGGTACGCCCGCAATTTTCACCTCGACTGGCTCGCGAATAAAAACTTCCAAAGCCCGGTCTGCGGCCCTCCTGCCCGCTTCATCATTGTCAAATGTAAGGACCACGTTTTCAATAAAACGTCCCAACAAGCGCGCATGTTCGGCCGTCAGGGAGGTCCCCAAGGTTGCTACCACGTTGGTTGCGCCCGTCTGGTGGCAGGCTATAACATCCATATAGCCTTCGACCACGACAGCGGTCTTCGTCCTGATCATCTCCTGTCTGGCGACGTCCAAGCCGTAGAGGGCTTTACGCTTCATAAAGATGGGCGTTTCAGCGGAATTCAGATACTTAGGCCCCTCCTCGCCGCCAACACCGGCAGCGGCATCGGCCGTGCGCGGCGCGGGTACTGGGATTACCCGCCCGCCAAAGGCCACCACCCGCCCGGTGGCATCGCAGATTGGAAAAATGATCCGATTGCGGAAAACATCAAACACATTCCCATCTGTCCGCGCTTTAGCCAAACCCGCCTGGATCAGTTCCTCACGCGTATGGCCCTTGCGTGTGGCCGCATCAGTCAGGCGTGTCCATCCGTCCGGAGCCAAACCTAGACGAAAATTAGTAATGGTTTCCGGCGTTAACCCGCGACTTTGCAGATATGACATGGCCGCGGCTCCAGCCGGTGAGAGCAAACATTGCCGAAAATGTTCCATTGCCCATTCATTGACCGCATACAGGCGTTGGCGCGGAGTCGTGGTATCAGCACCTTTGCGTGATGGTAGCTCAGGCAGGGTGACGCCGGCCTTGCCGGCCAAATAACGTAAGGCTTCGCCCGGCGTCATTTTGTGATAATTCTGCACAAAACGGAAAACATCGCCGGCACTGGCGCAAACAAAACAACTGAAAATCTGCTTCTGCGGACTCACATACATCGAAGGCCGGCGATCATTATGGAATGGACACAACCCCACAAGCTCTTTTCCGGAGCGCTTAAGGGCAATATGTTCTCCGATGATATCTTCTATGCGAACGGCATCGCGAATGGTCTGAAATATGGCGTTTGAATCACTCATTGCACACTATTTTACCGGCGAAGCCACGGATAGGAATCCTACCCGGCGGGTGTCGCCATATTTTTTTACACAAGGCCAGAAACCAGCGGGTTTAATGCCACCTCTTAAGATTGCCGGTACCGTCGGATCCTTTGATTTCCGCCATCGGCCAAAACGGTCCCGCCGCGCCCCACTTGCCATCATAACGCCGTTCTTGGCTGTATTATAGGACGGTCAAGCCTCTTCCAATCCGAACAGTACCCGCCATCGTACCTTGGCTCTCTTTGACTATAATAACCTAACGATGGCGGCTGCCGGGACGACGACCATGACAATAGATACTTTGCATATTGGGGACCGCGTTTATGCACCGTGGCGTAGCGAACGACTTTTTCCCGCCCGCGTTACGTTCCTTTCCAACGGAACGGCCTATGTTTCCTACGACGACGGTGAAACGGATCGTCTGCCACGCCGAAAACTACAACCATCCAACAAAGTCTTTATCATTGAGTCGGTGTCGCGCCGGCCCACAGAAAAGTTTTGGTCTGAAGGCCGCCTGCTCGGTGAATTTCTACGGATGATCGGCTCGCGAGCGTTGTATTCTTTTATTCGTACGAAACTGGAATTGCGCCATTTTCTCAGGCAGGCCCGACTGTCCAGCGGCCGCCACATTCACCTGTCCATGCATGGCCTGCGCCGCAAGCTGGTGCTGCAACTGGAGGAAGTGGATGTGGATGAAATCATCGACATGGCCGGCGATTTGACTGGGAAAATAGTGTTTTCATCAAGTTGCCTCACCGGCCAAGATGCGTTTGCCAAGGCCTTTGTCAAAGGGACTCATGCCCAGGCCTTTATCAGCCCGCGGCGCGAAATCCGCTGGGCCGATGCCGCACTGGTAAGCCAGCTTTTTTACAAGAAACTTTTCTGTGATGGCGTAAGCCCATACGTGGCCTATCGTTTTGTACTTAAAATGTACCCACAACATGCAGATCTTAGGTTCTTTGGCAGTTGATGCATGAAAATCGGCTGATAGGCATGCCCAGGAACATCAGAGGTGGGTTCCGTCAAAGGACACAAAGCAAACTGGTAACGCGGTCGGGCATCACCACAGAGTCGAGTTCCGCGATCATGGTGTAGAAGTTGGGAACGCAAATAAGGCCTTGGCCAAGGCGATATTCTATCCAGATGGGTTGGTACGCGGCACTCCAGGCATGGCGTTGGGAGGCGCACAGAAGTCTGTAATGGGTTGGTCTTGGGGCCAGATGCCGATCTTAGTCGACGCGCACAATCTTGCATTGGGGTAAAGCCCGCAGAAAAATCTTGCCATAGTGCTTGGATGTAATGCGTTTATCCAACACCACCACAATGCCCGTATCACGACGAGTCCGAATGAGCCGCCCAAACCCTTGCTTGAACTTAAGCACTGCTTCCGGAACCTGATATTCCATGAATGGATTGCCGCCTCCAGCACGGATGGCTTCCACCCTGGCCTCCACCAACGGCTTATCGGGCACTGCAAACGGGAGTTTGGTGATAATGACATTGGATAACGCATCCCCCGGCACATCCACTCCCTGCCAAAAGGAATCTGTTCCAAGCAGTACGCTGTTGCTTTCCGCGCGAAATCGATCCAGCAACTGGCCACGGGCGAGTTTGCCATCATGGGTGTGCATCGGATAGCCCAACGCCTGAAGCTGCGGGCGCAAAATAGCCGCCGCCTTATCAATCTGGCTGTAACTGGTGAACAAAATAAAGGCCCGCCCCCTGCTCAATCGAAGGTAATGCATGGCCCGAGCCATGGCTTGGGGCAAAAAATCGGCTTCGTCCGGTGCCGGCAGCCCGTTCTCGAGGTAAAGCGTTACCTGCTGCTGATAATTAAAGGGCGAACCGAGTTGCAGTTCCTGGCCGTCCGCCAAGCCAATACGCTTGCGAAAAAAAGCAAACGGCCCCCCGGGGCCGGAAGAGGAGGTCAAAACCGGTTGTTCATCGGCAGAGCTTGTCAACTGGGCGGACTTTCCGCGGGAGTCTGTACCCGGCGTGGTCAACGTGGCGCTGGTGAGAATTACCGAGCTTTTCATAGCAAATAAATTGGCCGCCAGATGTTCCGATACATCAATGGGACTGGAGTTCAGGGCAATCCGACGGTGGTCGCGGCCGGTGTTTTCGATCCAGTAGACGCTGTCCGGATGTTCCTGGGCCAGCAGCGTCTGGGCCACGGTGGCCCAACCGCGGCACCGGTTGGCATAACTGCTAAGTTCAAAACGATCGCGTTGGGCCTGCTGCGCCGGTCCGGAGGGCGGCTGGCCCTCGGTGGGATCATCGGTGACCGGGCCGGCAGCGGCTCCCACACGCAAGGCGCAGACCGCCGCCAGAGCGTCGAGATTTTTCCCCAGCGACACCAAGGCAGGAGTCAGGGAATTCTCAATGATATTTTTTTCGCGAACTCGACCATTGGCAGGGCCGGATTTCTTGAGCCACAGCGCCAGATCGTCGAAAAAGCGATCCGTCTGCACCATGACGTTTTCCACCGCTTCAACGGCAGCCCGCACGTCCATATCTTTGAGGCTTGCTAAAAAGCCCCTTCCCAAACGCGACTGGTACAGACTGGTGAGCAGATAACGCACCTGACCTTCCTTGATGGATAGACCAAGATGGTCGGCAGCCACAGCTTCGATGGTGTGGGCTTCATCGAGAATGACAATGTCATAGTTTGGCAACATGGATGACCCAGCCCGCCGCAGCGCCAAATCGGAAAAGAACAGGGCGTGGTTGCACACCAATATCTGGCCGTGGGCCATGCGGCGTCGACTGGCCTGATAGAAGCAGTGGTCATAAAACTTGCAGCGTTTGCCCAGACAGTTGCCATGTTCGGCGCAGGTTTTGTCCCACACCTGCCATGCGGGCTGGCGTGGAAGGTCGGAAAGCGATCCATCGGTGGTATGAGCGGCCCATTGGCGAATCATCTGCAGATCGTCGATCTGTCGGGCATCGGCAAAAAGGTGAACGCTTTTCTGGTGGGCCTGTTCCATACGGCGTTGGCAAAGATAATTGGACCGTCCCTTGCACAGCACTGCGGAGAATTCCTCACCGGTGACGGCCCGCAAAAACGGTATATCTTTATTGATTAACTGTTCCTGCAGGCTGATGGTGTGGGTGGAAATAAGCACCCGACGACGGTTTTCGACCACTTCGGCAATGGCGGGCAGCAAATAGGCAAAGGATTTGCCCACGCCGGTACCCGCTTCCACCATCAGGTGCCGGCGATGTTTGAAGGCCTCGGCCACAGCCGCCGCCATTTCCACCTGCTGGGGCCGTAGTTCAAAATTGCTCATGCGGCGGGCAACAACGCCGCCCGAAGAAAAGAAATTCTTAACATCAATGGCCATATTTCAGAGCATACCACCGCCGCAAGAAGCCGCAACCCAGAGCCTAATCCGGACCGTGCTCGGGCCGTTGAGCCAGCCAATCTTCCAACGTAGCCACGCGCTGAGGGTGCTTGCGGCTACTCACAAGGAAGCCGGCACCATGTTGCGGCATGGGATCTTGATCTGTCGGCTGATAGCGTAGATCCACGCTCCAACGCACATGATTGGATCGGTTGGGGGTGGAAGAATGAACGAGACGATCGTTAAACAAGATCGCGCTACCGGCCGGCACGGGCAAGGCCACAATGTTGGCGTTCTGGGTCAGTGTCTTAAGGTATTTTTCATCCACTTCCAGGTAGGAAGTGCCGGTAAGCGATTCGCGATGATAATCCAGCACCCGCTTTTTTTGGGTGCGCGGAATTACATGCAGGCAACCGTTTTCGTGAGTGGCGTCCACCAGCGGAATCCAGACCGTGATAACGGGGTTGGAATTGGCGTCCGGCCAGTAGCTTTTATCCTGATGCCACGGCACCGCCCCGGCCGCCACTTTGGGCACTTTGGGCCGCACATTGTACACCGGATTGGCAAAAATCTCGGAGCCGATGAGGGATTCCACCGCCCCAACAATTTTAGGATTGGACATAAGAATGAAATAGCCCGGAATACGATCACGCCAACTACGACCGTATTGCAGAAAATCCTTATCGGTGAGTCCGTCAAAAAGCCGCGCCAGACGTGTGGGAAAGGGTTCATGTTCCAGCTTATTTTTAATCTTGCCATCGCGGAACAAATCATCGGCAATCTGGTTGACCTTTTCGGTCATCGCGGCGCGCGCGGGGGCCATATCGGCCTCGGTCAGCAGCGTTTGGATCACGAGGTAGCCTTCGCGATCATAGTGCTCAATTTGTTGAGCCGTCAGGGTACCATAGCACGCGTTGCGTTCCATCATCAATCCTTATCGCCAGTGCGATCCGTTCACGGTGGATCGAGCCAGTCAGGTCCGCGATGGGCCTAAGTGACGGTCATGCTACCCGCCGCGTCGGGTAATGCCAAGGTAAGCCTCGCAAATTGGCTTTTGCCGGTACAGCCGGAGTTTGAATTAGAGCGCGCAAACGGACGGGGGCGGCCGCACCGCAGGGTTTGCGGAAAATACAGTGCGAACCGAAAAGCCGGGTGGGCGAAAATGGATACCGCCGGGCCGTACAGGGATGTTGATGTTACCGGCTGATGGCGGAACGGTGCCCTGTGCCCAGCCAGAGACGAATGACGCGTACCTGATAAAACGGATTGGGCATGAACGGACTTTTGCCGTTGCGCAGCACCTGACCGAAAACCTCTACCTCCTGCCCGGGAGAAAAACCACTCATGCGCGAGGCCGGCGTCAGGATAAGCCGGCCACCGTACGGATCGTTGCTGACTGCCCCGGCATAGCGCAAGGTCCAATAGCGGTGCGATGCTCCGATACGATTAAGCCGTCCAAAGACAATTCGATAATGCGGACTGTGCCACCCAGGGCGGCCCGCCGGATATGGATTTAGACTCCCGCATCCAAGCAGGCAAAAAACCAAGCTCAAGCCAGTGGCTAGCAGAAGGAGGTTGCGGACCATTGTATTTCAATCCTTTCAAGGGTAACGCCGAGAGCTTCCCGCGGCTGCACCGCCGGGCAGCGTTTCAGTGCGTCAGCCGCTCTCACCGATGGTGTGCACCATGAGGCCATTGGTAGCACCGGCGGTACCCAAGGGCGCACCGGCAACGATGAGCACGCGATCTCCACAACATGCCCAGCCGCGTTTTACCAGTAGATCATCCACCATCAACGGCAGATCGTCAAAATGTTCGGGGATGTCTGTTTGCAAGGGTGCCACGCCATAATACAAAGCCATTCGCCGCACGGCCGCCGCATCGGTGGAAAGAGCCACCACTGGAATGGTGAAGCGATTCTTGGAAAGAAATCGGGCGGACCCGCCGGCCTGCGACCATACCACCGCCAGGCGGGCGTCCATGTCCCGAGCAATGAGCTTGGCTCCGTAGGCAATGGCGGCGGTTTGATGGTGCATCATCTGAAGCAAGCGAGGCGGAGGCCACTCGATATTGTTTTTATCGACGTAATCCTCCGTCTTATCGGCAATTTGCCGCAGCACCTCCACCGCCGCCACCGGATATTGACCAGTGGCCGTTTCGCCGGAAAGCATCACGGCATCGGCCCCGTCCAGAATGGCGTTAGCAACGTCTGAGACTTCCGCGCGGGTAGGCGAAGGATGCTCGACCATGGATTGGAGCATTTGCGTGGCCACAATCACGGGCTTGCCCGCGTCGTGTGCCGCTCGCACCACCTGCTTTTGCAACAGGGGCACCGCCGTCAGATCCATCTCCACCCCCAGGTCTCCGCGGGCCACCAAAATGGCGTCGGCGGCATTGGCGATGGCAACAATATCGTCAACCGCCTGCGGCATTTCTATTTTGGCGACCAAGGCGATATTCGCACTGCGGGAGTTGAGATAAGAGCGGACCGATTCGACATCCGCACTGCTACGTACAAACGAAAGGGCCAGATAGTCAAGCTGGTTGGCAATGGCCCAGTCGATATCGGCCCAGTCTTTGTCGGTGATGCTGGCGATGTGCAGGCGTGTGTTGGGCAAGTTGAGTCCCTTATTGCCCAGAATAATTCCGCCCACCGTCACTTTGCAGCGAATGGCGTCGGCTTGTTTGTCGATGACCAAGGCCCGGATCATCCCATCATCAATCAGGAGTTTCTGACCGAGTTCCACATCATCAATGAGAACGGGGCAGTTGCAACTGAACACGCCAGCCTGCCCAAGCAAGGGCTGACGCTCAATGATGAATTCATCACCGGGAACGACACGAACACCGCCGTCAACGACCGGCCCCAGACGAAGCTTAGGCCCGCACAGATCCCCCATGATGGCGGGTGGGAAATCAGTCTTCTGGGCCCGAATCATACGCAGAAAATCAGCGCGTTGTTCAAGGGAGCCATGCGAAAAATTGAGCCTGGCAACGGATATTCCAAGTTCACAAAACCGCGAAAATACGGCGGCTGTGCCGCTGGCGGGTCCAACGGTTACCACCATTTTGGTACGAGATCGTTCCAGCATCATGATTGCGAACCTTTCGAAGCCCTCCGGCCTTTCAAGTCCTTGCCGCCGCCAAAGCCGCTCAGGTGCGGGTTAACGGTTTTATCACCGCAATGGAGAGTTCCTGCAACTGTCGCGATTCCACTGCGGACGGAGCCTCGGTCATCAAATCGGCACCGCTTTGAGTTTTCGGAAAAGCGATAACATCCCGAATACTCAAGCGATTGAGCATGAGCATGATGAGGCGATCGAGGCCCAGTGCGATTCCACCATGAGGTGGCGCACCAAACTTGAGGGCATCGAGCAAAAATCCGAATTTCTTCCGGGCGTCTTCCGCTGAAATGCCCAGAAGGGAAAATACTTTGGATTGCACCTGACTCTGGTGAATACGGATGGATCCGCCGCCGATTTCGATGCCATTGAGTACGATATCATACGCCTTGGCGCGTACCTTGGCGGGTTCTGAATCGAGCAGCGTCAGATCTTCATCGAGCGGTGCGGTAAAGGGATGATGTTTGGCCACAAAACGCGCCGAGGCCGCATCAAATTCAAAACTCGGGAAGTCGGTCACCCACAGAAAGGCGTGGCGATCGGGCGGAATTAGATTCAGTTGCCGGGCCAGTATTTGCCGCAGTTCTCCCAAAACGCGCCATCCGATCTCCTGCCTATCCGCAATTGCCAGCAGAATATCACCGTCGTTGGCGGCAGTTTTTTCCCGCAGGGATTGCTGAATGGCCAGGGGAAGAAATTTCGCTATTGGCCCACCCATCGTGCCCGCCCCCGCCTCGCCCCCGAGCTTGAGCCAAGCCAGGCCTTTGGCCCCCAGGTGCTTGGCTGCGTCGGTCAAACCATCCAACTGCTTGCGCGACAGCGATGCTCCTCCCGGTACGGCTATCATCTTAACGCATCCCCCCGCCGCAATGGCATCGCGAAACACCGCGAAATCCGCATCGGCCATGGTAGCGCTGACATCGCAAAGCTCCAAGCCGTAACGCATGTCGGGCCGGTCGATACCAAAGCGATCCATGGCCTGCTGCCACGTCAGGTGCGCAAAGGGAGTCTGAATTTCAATTCCCAGCGTTTCACGCCAGAGCCGGACGATCAGATTGGTCACCAGGTCCATAACCTCCCGGCGATCGACAAAACTCATTTCCAGATCCAGTTGGGTGAATTCAGGCTGGCGGTCGGAGCGCAAGTCCTCATCACGAAAGCAGCGGGCAATTTGCATATAGCGGTCCATGCCGCCCACCATCAGCACCTGCTTAAAAAGCTGCGGGCTTTGCGGCAGAGCATAAAATTCACCGGGGTGCAGCCGTGAAGGAACCAGAAATTCCCGGGCCCCTTCGGGAGTGCTTTTGTAGAGGATAGGTGTTTCAATTTCTAAAAAGCCATGGGAATCGCAGTAATCGCGCATGATTTTGGTGACACGATGGCGCAGCATCAGGGCCTCGGTCATATCCCGACGGCGCAGGTCCAGATAACGATACTTCAGGCGCACGTCTTCGTTGACCGGATCATGCTGCACCGGCGAAAATGGAGTGGCTTCCGATTTATTTACAAGATCCACCTCCACAGCAATAACTTCGATTTCTCCGGTGGGCATTTTGGGATTGATGGCGGTGGGCGAACGTTCCACCACACGGCCTTTTACCATCACCACATCTTCATTGCGCAGTTGCCGCCCCAGGACGTGGGCGGCGGCGTGTTCCGGATGAAACACCACTTGCGTGAGGCCTCCGCGGTCGCGCAAATCGACGAATACCACGCCGCCGTGGTCCCGATAGGATTGTACCCAACCAGCCAATGTCACTTCCCGTCCGGCATCGGCCTTCCGCAAGGTGCCGCAATCATGGGTGCGCTGCAATTTCACAAAGTTCCCTTCAAAAGTTCCCCGGCCGCCAAGCGGCAACAAGTTTTTCGCGGGTTTCTCAAACCCACATCCGTAACGGTTATTTGCCACCAATCCATCGAGTCATCAACGGCAGCGCCGGCTCGCCCTGAAGCGAGTAACTCCCGTAATCGCCGGGTTTTCCGCCAGGCATCCATTCCCACAAAAATGCCCCGGCAAAAAGTTTCCTGGGAAGGCCATCCCAGGCGGTTACAAACGACTCATAAGCGCGCAACTGTTCCGTGGGATCCACCGGTCCGCTGCCGGTGTAATTCCACGGCTCCACGATGGCTTCCTGAAGATTATACCAGCCAATCTCGGTCAACAGCAGTGGCCGATGCATTTTAGCGGCAAAGGCCAACACCCGCTTTTGAATCGGACGCCAGCGCTGCACAAGAGTGGAGACGCTGTGGCCGGGGTGATACGCCAGCCGCCAATACGCATTCATAGCCACATAATCCAATTCGTGCCAGATCAGAACTTGCTTGTAATGGTCCCAATTGGCGCTGTAAATAAGTTTGCCGTGGAAAATTTTTCGCGTCATACGGACGATGCGCAGCCAGCGGCCACGAAATTTTTCCGTTGAAAGCAGCTCGCTGCCCACCGAAAAAATGGAACACTTCCCGGCGGCGGCAACGTGGGCGTAAGTGCGGATGTAGGCCCGATAGCCGACAAACCATTGGTGCCAGCTTTTGGGTTTGATGGTTCCGCGCCACTGATCGCCGGTGGCGTGGTCCAACAAAATAATCGGCATCAGCATGGTGTGCATACCAAGTTTGTGGGCGTACAAGAGCAGTCTGGTCATGGCCGCAGGCTTGGCGGTGAGCTTCCAGTTCAGATACACACGGGAACTGTGAACATTGTTTTGGCGGGCATCTACCACAAAGTTAATCCAATGGCACCCGAGATTTTGCAGGTGCTTCACCGAACGGTAATATTTTTGGATATGGTCAGGATCATTGACCTGAATAGCAAAGCCGCGAATCGGCGGCAAACCTTTTAGCGGCAAAGGCACCGCGGCCACTGCGGCGGTCAGAGGTTGCCGATGGCGGGTGATGAGAATGCCACCCAGCAGAATTATCGCGATACTTAGTCCGGCCCAAAAAGCGAGTTTACCAGGTTTCACGGCGAAGCTACGTCCTTTCTTAAGCCCGCTCCAACGGCGGACGACGCATTGTCTTGGAATACTGCGGGTCTTTCAAGAGCAGGACGGTGTGTCGGAGCCGGTGGCGGCGCAGCGCGCTTCCAGATACTCCAGAATCAAGTGCAGGATCACCTGGTGAGCCTCCTGAATGGGTGCGGTGCGCTGGCTGGGCACCACCACTGCCAAATCGCACAGATTCAGATTTTCACCGCCACCTTTGCCCAGCAAACCGATTACCCGGCCTTGCGCCTGGCGCATGGCACGGGTGGCGCGAATCAGATTTTGGCTTTGGCCGCTGGAACTGAAAATTACAAGGATATCATGGGGCGCAGCCAGGGCTTGTACCTGCCGGGCAAATACCGTGGCAAAGTCCCAGTCGTTGCCAATACACGTTAAAGCGGTCCCGTCCGAGGCCAGGCAAATGGCCGGCAACGCCCGCCGATCCGGCCGCGAATATTTACCGGTAATTTCCTGGGCCAGGTGCATGGCCTCCGCCGCGGAACCGCCGTTGCCAGCCGTCAGCAGCTTGTGCCCCCCCAGCAGGGCCTCAGAAATGGCCGCAGCGATTTGCTCGATAACCGGAAGCTGATTTTCCAGCGCGGCAATGATACGACTGGAATCACGAATACAGTCCAGCAATAACTGCCTCATTGCCGGAGGAGCCAAAGGGGATGTGGTGTTCACAGATTAGATCTCCTTGAAAAATATTTATTGATAGGATATTCCACCAGGACCAAGATAACCAGCGCCAACGCAGCGCTGATCCCCGTTGGCAGCCACCATGGCTGTATCACGGGCATGGGCGTATTTTGACCCAAACCTGTGAATTGATACATCAACCGGGCGTGCGACCACCAAAACCAGTTGAATCGCAAGGCCTGATCGGTGCCATCGAGCAGCCATAATACAGGACAGGCATTGACCGTTAGTCCTAACGGCCAACGAGTCTGGAGTTTGGCGATATCCGCCAGCAGCGGCATGAGCGCTACCGGCAGAGCCAGCAGGACCATGGCCAGCGTGGCCGTAGCCGCGACCGCCACGCTGGGTCCCAGCGGGCGCAGCAGGCGAACCAGCGCCGCACACAGCAGAATCCACGCGGAGAGAATCGCCACAATACGCAGCACCACCAGCGCGGGAAGTGTGCCCGAACTGATGGCCGCAAAGACCAAGGGCAGCACCAGAGCCAGCACCACCCAGCCGCCCCCAACGGCTACCCATACGAAGTGTTTGGTCCGTGCTGCTACCATAATTGCGGCCATGGTGGCAAAAAGCATCAGCAACATCAGCCATCCAGCGAACATATCCGCCGGAGGCATCGCGGTGCCGATCCAACCGGTACCGCCATGGACCGCCCCGGCAATGGCTACCCAAGAGCTGGTTGCTACAACCACCAAGCCCAGCGCCGGCCACGCAGCACTGGCGGCTTCGCGCAGCAACAAAGATAACGGGGTGGAATTCATAGGTGTGGCATCTTACCAGAAATATATCGCAACGTACCATATTTACGAAGATCCATCGGGTGGTAAGGTGTGGCCGAATTGCTGGCAGGTCAAGGAAACGGACGGCAATAATGCCTCTGCTAAGACGATTGGCAACGCGCTACCGCGCTTAGGGACCGGGCAATCCACGGGTACCCGCCACCAAGTGGGCACAAAAAAATTGTTCCTCCAGCGACTTTCAAGAAGTCCATCAGGCGGTTTTGACCTGGGCGATTTGGAATCGATCCTTATCCCCATAAGAGTGGAATATTTCCGTATAGCGGCCCCCATTCAGGACTGCGGACGTGCGGCACCTTTTCCTTCTGCGGGCATGGTTGTGGTTGAAGGCCTGGTGGCAGGCTTCGGCTGGGATCTGGCTGGAGCTGTTTCCGATATGCCCGATTTCAGAACGCGCACAAAGCTCACGAGGATCAAGGTCAGCAGAACAAGCAGATAAATCCGCAAGACCAGCAATGAGGTCTTGACCAACGGCGTCATTTTCATTCGTGGCATTCGGGATCCTTTGTTTGCGCACGGGTCATACCCGCAGCCGGCTCATCAGCCCCTTGGTAATATCATTGAAGTGGATAACTCCCAGCAGATGATCACGACGATCCACCACCGGCAGCATACGGAAGTGGTACTTCAGGAATAGCTCCGCCAGATCGTCACGCGTGTCGTCGGCCTCGGCGGTGACCACTGGAGACACCATAATTTCGCCCAGAGTTCCATCATCCCGGGCCAGCACCAGATCACGCAGATCTACAACCCCCAGCAGGAGTTTATCTTCCGGCTGTATTACATAAATGTAGGAAATCGCCTCGTGCGGCTTGCCTGAGCCGCGAATGGATGCCAGCGCGGTGCCAATCAAGGTTTCCTTCGGTAGGGCCAGATAATTCTCGCTGAGCATGGATTGCGCTACCGATTCCCTTTGCGAAAGCAGCTCGCCGATGCGCTGCGCCTGATCCTTGGGCAGTAACCGCATCATCTTTACCGCGTCCTCGTGCGGCAATACCGAGAATAAATCCGCAAGCTGCGGAATCGACATTTCCTGAAGGATCTTGCTGGCCCGCTCCTGCCGCAAATCCGCGATCAGTTGGCGCTGGGTGCGCGGCTCGGCTTCCACGAGGGTTTCCGCCGCAGTCTCGGGGGCCAATGCGGAAAACAGAGCCTGCTGTTCCTTGCCGGTGAGTTCTTCCAACGTGTCGGCCAAATCTTCCGGGGGGAGTTCTTCGATCTGCTTGCGGGTGATGGATAATCGCACCGCATCCCGAGCCACGGCATCTTCCAGAGAAAGGGGCTGCACATATTTCCAGTTTATGAGATGTTCCCTGGCGTGAAAGAAACGCGCTATCCCCCACCGGCGAAGGAAGCCGTTGAAGGAAATATCCACATGAACGAGAATCATGCGATCTTGAGAAACCAGCAGATGCACATCGTTGACCACTTCCGTACGCCGGCCATCCATGTCAAAAATCGTTTTCCCCATCAGGTGTGATTCCAGCAATATCCATCCCGGCTGGTCGACAAAACACGGAAAACCGGCCCCGTACTTGGCCGTGGCGGGGTCGATTTGATCGGGGGCGGCGACGAACACATAATCATCATCAATGCGCGCCACCTTGAGCCATGGAATCAGCTCCGGCGGTTTTCCCCAGCCGTGTTCAACCACAATGCCGACAGCATCGGGATAGGCCTCAGTCGTTTTGAACGCGATATCCGAGATTTTGCCCACATGGTCGGAGATTTTACTCAAGCATATCTTGCGCCCGCGCAACTCAGAATAATAAAACGTACGATAATCCCGGTTGCTGTTAGCGGGACCGAACGGTCCCGGCCGCGGAGAAGACAATGGTTTTGGCATGGTGCGACTCCATATATCAAAGCCCATGGAAAAAGCGACCGGCACGATGCCAGAAAGCGGGTTCCATTACATCCGGAAATATTTGAGTTATACCGTAGAGGGTTGAAACAAAGATAACGAACAGCGCGATGGACCAATTGGCGATGTTCTGCCACCGGGTGTTCACATATTTGCCCATCACGTCCTTGTCGTTAAGAATCAGAATCAGGAAAAACAGGCTTGATGGCAACAAGGTCACTGCAACAACCTGGACAAAAATCGTGATGTCATTTTGCACGGCGACGCTGGCCACGATGGAGACCACACCCGCCGCCAGCAGCATGGCCACGTAGACCACATAAAACCAGGGCGCATCGCGCACGGACTTGTTCAAGGAATGGGCCCATCCGAACAGCTCGCCCAACGCCCAGCTTGTGGAAAGGGAGACGCAAAGAGCACCCAGCAAGCCCGCATCGAAGAGGCCGATAGCAAAAAGAACCTCGGCCCAGCGACCCCAATCCGTTCCAGCGGGCATGACCTTGGGCATTTGCAGGGCGGCCTGCTGGGCCGACGTGACCACCATCCGCCCGTGCGGATTGAAATAGAATACGCCGGCGGTGGCGACGATGATGAAGGCCGCCACAATACAGGTTAAAAGCGATCCCGCGAAAGTGTCGATTTTCCCCATCTTGATATCGTGAACGTCCATACCCTTATCGACGACGGCGGACTGTTGGAAAAATATCTGCCAAGGTGTAATGGTCGTGCCTATATTGGCCATGACCAGCGTAATCATGGCCGACATCGGCAAAATCCCGACCAGTGTCGGAGCATAGAATCCCTTGCCCACAGCCAGCCACCCCTCCTTGACATTGCCCGTCCGCATCGCCCAGAACGCGGCCGGGATGTATACGAAATTAAAGAGGCAGAAAAGCATTGTAAGCTTTTCGAAGGTCCAATATTTTCCCGTTACTACGATCGTGAAGAGCAGAAGCGTGACACCCAAAAACGTGACCCAGGCGGGAATGCCGAAGATGCTCATGGCCTGGGTCATGCCGATGTATTCCGTCACCAGTGTAAGCCAGTTCACGATCGCCAGATCAAAGATTGAAAAGCATCCCCAGAACGGGCCGAAGGAGTCGAAAATAGCCTCCGCATGACCGCGTTTGGTTACAGCTCCCAGTCGAACCGTCATCTCCTGCACGTAATACGCCATCGGTACCAAGATAATAAACGCCCACAACAGGTTAAACCCCGTCAAAGCCCCGGTCTGGACGTAGGTGGATATCCCGCCGGCGTCGTTGTCGGCAATCATGGTGATCATGCCCGGACCGACGACCGCGGCCAACAGCAGCATGCGCCGCCGCGATCTGCCCAGCCAATGAAAACTCTTGCTGATCCAATACACCATTCACCCTGATGATACAAATGCCGAACGGTAAATTAGATGCCCGGCACGGCAATCTTACCTGTGGTATTAATCCGGAGTCTCGACCATCCCACCCGCGGGACAACGTTCGCCCACACTTTTTCCGGCACTTCAGTGCCTGCAAGGTATCGTACCGACAGCGTTATTACTTGTCACGCGGCAGCGTTAAATTTTCAATAATCTATTGCGGATATTCGATTAGCCCACATCAGCGAGACGACCAGTGACAGGATGGATCAAGGAAACGGACGGCAACAATACCGCCGCAATAACTATTGGGAACGCACTGCCGCGTTTATCAAAGAAGTTCGCCACAGTCCATGATCGCATTCGGATGGCATCGAGGTAGCGCTGCGGCGGCTCCGGACAATACCCGGCCATCCGCCACCAAGTGGGCAAAAAATGTCTCTCCAGCCACTTTCAAGCACTGCATCAGGCAGTTTTGACCTGGGCAATTTGGAATCGATCCTCATCCCGGGAATAGTGGAAAATTTCCGCATAGCGGCCCCAATTCAGCAGCGTGTCAAACTGCGGTTTAGGCCGCTCCGTAGGCAGCACACGAATGAGCTCGTCCATGATTTCCTCACGGGTGGCGCTTTGATCCGGCCGCTGCAACAGAAAGGTTTTGAAATAGGCGAACGTGGGATGGGCTGCTATCCTCTCGGCAATAAGGCGCTTCTTTTCGTTCACCGACACTTCGATAAGTTTTTTCCCCAGCGGCAAGAGCACGACGTCGCCACCGGGAGTCTCTACGAAACCCAAAACCTCAGCACCTTTAATAATGGCCAGCAGACCGCCAAAGCTGTCGCGAATTTCCTGGGCAATGCGATAGATATCATCGCGCCCACCATGATCATCAATCAACTCCAAAAGGCCCAACATACGGCTCAATCCGGCAGGGGGCAGAGGCACCACCTGCTCTGGTCGAGGTGTGGCCGATGCGGGGCCCGTGGCCGCCCCTGAACCGGACGTGGCAGCGGGCTGGCTTGCGGCGTGACCTTGCGGGGGAGGTACTGGTCTATCCAAAGACATTGGTTAATCTCCTTTTCTTAGGCATAGTCTGGCTATCAACATTCGGCCATTAAACTGAAGATCGAATCGACGTAGCGCAAAACCGCCGGATCAGACTTGGGCCTCGGACGGGGCAGCGTGACATCAAATTGTTGCACAATTTTACCAGGCTTGCCGCCGATAAGCACAATCGAATCCGCCAATTGAACGGCCTCTTCAATATTGTGAGTCACCATGATAACCGTGCTGACAGCCAGGTTGGAATCCGCCCAGATGTCCAGCAGTTCTTCTCTAAGGTTCAAACTCGTGAGCGGATCGAGAGCACTAAATGGCTCATCCATAAGCAATAGCTCCGGCTCCACAGCCAAGGCGCGGGCAATGCCAACGCGCTGTTTCATGCCGCCGGAGAGTTCCCGCGGATAAGCGTCTTCAAAGCCATCAAGGCCGACCTTGTCGATATAGAATGCGGCCTGTTTTTTGGCCTTTTGCCTATCAATGCCGCGGGCCTCCAAAGCCAGAAGAATGTTTTGTGAAACCGTCATCCATGGCAAGAGCGCAAAATTTTGAAAGACCATGCCACACTGGAGATTAATGCCGGCTTGTGGCTGCTCCTTGAAATATACCTGACCGGAGCTGGGGGCCAGCAGACCGTTGATAAGACGAAGAGTGGTGGACTTGCCGCAGCCGGACTGGCCAACAAGACAGACAAACCGTCCCGAATCCACACGCAAATTGATGTCTGCCAAGATGGTGGCGGGCGGACCATCGGTCTTATAAATTTTGGTAACGTTCTCCAATCGCAGCAGCATAATTCCCCTAAAGTACGATCAATCCCGTAGAAATCAATACTCAATTCGGAATCGGTCCAAGGCCCAAGCCTTCAGGCGTTTCCAAAGCAACCGGTTGACCAGCACGATGGTCACAATCAACAAGCCAACCGCGCAGAGTAATAAGCCGCTGGCATAATGCGGAGGCAGCGTAGCCCCGGAGGAAATCGGCGGATTTTGGCCGGTGGAAGCCACATCCAACAGCCATCCTATGCCCAGAACATGGTAGTAGTGATTGGCATAAAAAATGGATTCGCTGAAGATCAGTGTGTTCCACCCGCCGCCAAAGGCGGTAATGGTACCCGTAAACAGAGCGGGCAAAATAGCTGGAAAAACGAGTTTTCGCCAGCGCATCAGCGGCGAAAGACCCATGGCATCGCAGGCTTCAATCAAGTCGCCGGGAATCCGGGACACGCCACCAAGCATGTTAAAAAGCACGTACCACTGCACACCATTCATCAGCAGCACCAGCCCAGCCAGTTCCACCCCCCAGTGCGGACCAAAGGGAGAGTGAAGAACGAACACTCCCACCGCCACGAACGTCAAGGCAATTGTAGGCATGCTGGCAAGTATCTGGGAAAACGATGACAACGCCCGCAGGACGCGCGGCCGCCGAAAGGCCCAGATCACCAGCGGAATGGTCCATAGCAACGACAGAAGATAGGCGGCGGTAATCCGCAGAAAAGACCATGCGATGGCGACGGGAATTTCCTTTACCAGTGGCGAGAATGGATGGGAAAAGATGTCCAATAGATAATAGACCCCACCGCCGATGATACCGGTCACCAGAGTCCAGCCTACCACCCGCTGGAGCATATCCAGCATCCGCACCGACGCACCCGGCTTCTCCACCCGTGGAACTGTGGTTCGCGGAGCAGGACGTTTAAGATGGGCCAGCAACGCGTTGACACCGCGGTTCAGCGGAGCGATAGCGGCTTGCATGAGCAAACGGGGCAAGCGGCCTCGCTGATACCAACCGGCAATGCCGCCAGGATCACGTGAAAGTGTCGAGACACTCATTTCATAACGGAATCGCTGGGCCCAGACGGCCAGCGGTCGCCAGACAAACAGTTCGATGCCCGCCACTACGGCCAACAGCACGGCCACACCGATGAGGTTATAGGCGATGGGATGATGGGAATCGGCGGCATTGGCCAGAAAACTGCCGATGCCCGGCAGGGTGACGTTTTGCGTGGAGATTGTAAGAATTTCGCAGGCGGTAAGCGCAAACCACCCGGCCGTCCAACTAAGAATGCTGTTGTAGAGCAAGCTTGGGATGCAGGCGGGCAAGATGATGGCCACAAATCGCTGCATACCGCGGATGCCGAAGCTTTCAGCACATTCCCGTACCTCCGGAGGCAGCAGGACTATACTTTCATAGACCGAAAATGCCAGATTCCATGCCATGGAGGTAAAGATCAGGACCACCGCCGCAAATTCAAAGCCCAGCCGCCCCCCGCCAAGAACGTCCACCGCCACCGCCAAGGCCGCGGGGAAAAATGTCACAATGGGGATGGACTGTAAAATATCGAGAATTGGCAGAATGATACGCTCCGCCCGGGGGTGACGGGTCGCATAGGTGCCAACCACCAGCGCAAAGATCAGCGACAGGAGATAAGCCGCTATCATACGCAGCAGCGATTCTGCCACATCCAGCGGCAACCAGAAAAGCGAAACGAGAATATGAATTCGCCGGTGGTAGAAGGGATGAATTAAACCGGCAAGAATGGCGGTAAAAAGCACGACCAGTAAAAGCCCGCCCAGCCAGTAATCATTACGGGAACGGTGTAATAACATTTTTCTATTGAGCATATTCGCCGCCGGCTTTGCGGGTACCGCAAGGGTGTTCTTCCATCAGCGTCAGAAATTATACGGGCCACCGAGGTGATGTCACGCCTGATTGTTTGCGATCTGTAAATAAGGGAGTGGCGCAGCGGCCTTTGCCGCGTTCAAGTCCCGATGGAATTGGTGATGGCGGCTAGCGCGATGGGTATACCGCTTTCGGTGGGGACTGGCATTGGCACAACTAACGTCAACCGATACGAACCACCTCAAGCGCGGTTTTGAGTTCGAGGTGGCCAACCACTCTGGCTAGCAGATTGGAGGAACGAAACGATCTGGCTGTGGCAAGGAGACACCAGAGGGACCAGTATTTTTTTAATAAAAATAAACAAGCCCGGCATGTGGCCGGGCTGGGGTTTTGGAGGATTCTCAGAATTGTATCGGCTGCTATTTTAGTTTCCCGGAGGAGGCGGACCATGCCTGCGGCCATGCCCATGATGGGGCTTGCCCATGTGCAGGGTGATGGTTCCCGCGCTAACCGGCGTTGATCCGTTGGAAACCTTAATCGGCCGACGCAAATGCCCAAAGCCGACACCGCGCTTCATGGCAAAAATACGGTAACGGCCAGGACGGGCATTGTTCACGGTGAAGGTGCCATCATCAGCCGTTTTGGTAACACCAAAAACACTCGTGTGCCACACGGTTTGACCAGGCTCAATGCGGCCGGGGCGTTGACCATGATGTTTCCAATGGTGGTTCATTCGCGGCGGCAACATCGCAATGCGTACAAATGCGCCGGCCACCGGTTGACCGCTGCTGTCCACCACTTTGCCGGTGATGGTTCCAGAACCGGCATGAGGGCGCGCCGCAGCGCTGCCGGCCAAGGCCAGTGAGAACGCCAAAGCCAGCACGCCGGCCATGGCCAGAGACCAGGAAGGTAGTCTTTTCATAACAGTAACTCCTTTCAAAAGTGCCAGGCGGATTTTTTAAACGTACCCCTCCGAATGAACGCCACCCGGATGGATCACGCCAAGTCCGCCCCCGTTTGGACTACGCAAGCTACACGCGCCGCCCGGTCCAAAGTTGCAGATAACTGTAACGACTACGCTTTTGCTTTTACAGCAGTGATATTTTTGATGATGGCATCGCCAAAGGCACTGCATTTCACTTCCGTCGCTCCGCTCATAAGTCGGGCAAAATCATAGGTAACGACGCGCTGGCCAATGGTTTGCTCCAGCCCGCGGACAATAGCATCCGCCGCTTCCTGCCAGCCAAGGTATTCCAGCATCATCACGCCGGAGAGAATAACACTGCCGGGATTCACCTTATCCTGGTTGGCATACTTGGGAGCGGTGCCGTGAGTGGCTTCAAAAATAGCGTGGCCGCTTTGGTAATTGATGTTACCACCCGGCGCGATGCCAATGCCCCCTACCTGTGCGGCCAAAGCATCGCTGAGATAATCGCCGTTGAGGTTCAACGTGGCAATCACATCAAAGTCTTCCGGACGGGTTAGCACCTGCTGCAGGGTGATATCGGCGATTGCATCTTTGATGATGATGCCGCCGGGCAACTTGCACCACGGGCCACCGTCAATTTCCATGGCACCGTATTTTTCCTTAGCGATCTGGTAACCCCAGTCGCGAAACGCCCCGGAGGTGTATTTCATGATGTTGCCTTTATGGACCAGCGTAACACTTTTGCGTTTGTGCTGGAGGGCATAATCAATGGCCGAAGCCACCAGACGCTGCGAACCTTCTTTGCTGACGGGCTTTATACCCACGCCGCAATGGTCCGGGAAACGGATTTTGCCGTACGATTTGGGAAACTCGGTCTTGAGAAACGCCAGCAGCTTTTTAGCTTCCGCGGAATCGGCAGCCCATTCGATGCCGGCATAAATATCTTCGGTGTTTTCACGAAAAATGACCATGTCCACGGCTTCCGGGCGTTTGACCGGGCTGGGCACCCCGCGGAAGTACCGCACCGGGCGCAGGCACACGTACAAATCGAGCAATTGCCGCAAGGCAACGTTGAGCGAACGAATGCCGCCACCGACTGGTGTGGTCAGCGGACCTTTGATGCCCACCAGGAAGTGACGGAAGGCGGAAACGGTTTCATCCGGAAGCCAGGCCTGGGCATCGCCTTCGGGCGTGCCGGTTTTGAACTTATTGAACGATTTTTCACCGGCATACACTTCCATCCAGTGAATACGGCGTCGGCCGGCGTATACCGCGTTGACCGCCGCATCAAAAACCCGCACACTGGCGCGCCAAATATCGGCCCCGGTGCCATCGCCTTCAATAAAGGGAATAATCGGATGATCGGGCACTTGGAGTTTGTTCTGCTGTCCCATGGTAATGGGCCGGCCATCGGTGGGAACGCGGACATGGGTAAAGCTGGGGGTAGCAATGCTCATCATGGTTATTTCCTATATTTCTTTAACGCAATTCGTCAACCACACCACTAACATGGTAATTTAATGCACAGAGAAGGCGGGCACAAGCGGCGTATGCGCGGGGCAGCACCGGAAGGTGGAGCCACCCCACCGCCTTTAGCGCCGCTTGAATTGCTTTTCAAGGTCGCGCAGCGTCAAGCGAATAGTGGTCGGCCGCCCGTGCGGGCAATTGCTGGACCGTTCCACCTGGGCACGGCGCAACAACAAAGTGCGTATTTCTTCGGGCGTCAGCGGATCGCCGGCCTTGATGGCCGCCTTGCAACTCGCCAAGTCCAACACCTCGTGGAGCAGATCTTCTTCAGAAATGCGCCCGTCGAATTCAGTAATTTTATCCAATAGCTCGCGCAGAAATTCGGTAGGATTCAGCCGGGCCAGCATCACCGGCAAGCTCTGCACCGCCACGCTGGTGGAATCAAAACAATCCACCTCAATGCCCAGTTTGGCCAGCACCGGTCGGGCGGTTTCAAAGGCAGCAAGCTGCCGCGGATTCACTGCAACAACCACCGGCAGCAGCAACCGCTGGCTCTGCAGCGGCCCAAGGCGCACGCGACTCAACATGTCCTCATAAATAATCCGTTCATGCAGGGCATGCTGGTCTACAATCAGCACGCCTTGAGGTTCCTCAATGATCAAATAACTCTGATGAATCTGGATAAAACGTCCAATGTCCTGGGCACTGCTCTGATCTTGGAGATTGCGAATGGCCGGTTCAGAATGATCATGGGCGGGAAGGTTTTCGGTGAGTGGTTCCGGGGTGGAAACCGGGGCAACCACCGTGGATGACGTCGCCGGTACCGGCATCGAGGTGCGCGGGCGCGCGGCGGTTTCGTCCGGACGTGAATCGTTCGGCCACGCAATTTTTTGTTCGACGGTGGCTGGCTGCCGAAAGAACTCGGCCATCATCTGCCGTGTGCTTTGCGGGGAATCGCCCTGCGACGGCACAGCCCCCCCCCCACTCGGAATGCGCACGGCCGGAGTCAAATCTCTTTTGAGAAGTTCGCCGCGCACCGCCGCCAGCACGCTGCGATAGGGAGCGTTGGCGTCACGAAAGCGCACCTCGGTTTTTTGAGGGTGAACATTGACATCAAACGCGGCGGGGTCCATCTGCAGAAATAGCACCGCCAACGGCTGAGCCGCTGGTTCAATCAGGCCGCGATAGGCTTCCTTCACCGCATGTAAAACCGAGCGGTCCCGGATGAAACGGCCATTGAGAAAAATGTGCTGGAAGCGGGCGGTAGCTCGGGCCACCTCGGGCGTACCGATAAAGCCCGTCACCTGCACGCCGTATTGGTCCGAATCGACCGGAATTAACTGATCGTAAAGCTCACGCCCCAGCACCTGCGCTACCCGCAGGCGATGATCGGAGGTTCCCGGCAGATCCACGACCGTGCGACCATTGTGCGATAAATTCAGACCGATGCCGGGAAAAGCCAGAGCCGTGCGACTGACCATTTCGTGAATGTGTCCCAGTTCGGTGCTGTCAGCCCGGAGAAATTTGCGCCGCGCCGGCACGCAATAGAATAGATCACGCACTTCAATGGTTGTGCCAACGGCTGCGGCACAAGGTACCGGCGGCTCAATCACGCTTTCATGGGCGACGATGCGCAAGGCCTGTTGGTCCTGCTGGCGGCGCGTTACCAAAGTGGTATGGCTGACGCCGGCCACGGAGGCCAACGCTTCCCCGCGGAAACCCATGGTTCGGATGTAAAATAAATCCTCGACCGTGCGAATTTTACTGGTGGCGTGGCGAGCAAAGGCCAGCGGAGCATCCACTGCCGACATGCCGGATCCATTATCGCTCACGCGAATCACGCTTCGCCCGCCACCCTCAATGGTAACAGTGATTTGCGACGCGCCGGCATCCACGGCGTTTTCCAGCAGTTCTTTGACCACGCTGGCCGGACGTTCGACCACTTCGCCGGCAGCAATTTTATTCACCAGCGGATCCGGCAACACCCTTATCACGCCCGCGGACTGCTCAAAGGGCACTGTTGGCGTCTGATTGGTCATGAATGGATTCCTTGTTTGGTCGCGGTTTTCGGGTCGACCGGGCCGTAAAAATTGCCTTGCGGGCGTATATCTGTTCAAACATTTCAGCCTTGCGTTGGGCTGCCCATAATTCCAACTCCGGATCGTCGGTGTAATAGACAATAAACCGGACCGAATCCCGCCGCAACACGGTCTTGATCGCCCGGATATTGCCGTAATGACCGCGATCCAGGGCTTCGGCAATACGCAAGATAGCCGCGAGTTGACTGACAATGCGCTGATCCGAGGTATCCAGGCTCATGTAGTCCGCGTGGCTCCGTTTAGGCATGGCCCGGCGGTGATACCGGGCGATGTTGGCAATCAGGTCCAGTTCCAGCAGAGAAAAGCCCTCCAGATCGCCGTTCTTGACGAGATAATATGAATGCTTGTGGTGGCCGGTGTGGCCGATATGCCAGCCAATGTCATGCATCATGGCCGCATGTTCCAGAATCTCCCGCCAGGCGGCCCCCAGACGATGCAGCGGTTGGAGTTGATCAAAAAGTTCCACCGCCAATGTCGCCACCTGGCGGGCGTGCTTCTCATCATAGTTGCAGCGCCGCCCCAATTCGATAATGCTGCGCCGGCGCGGGTTGCGTACCTCCACCGAAAGCCGCACCTTCGGCCAATGCGTTTGCATATAGTCGATAATCATACCTTCGCGCATCGCCCGATCGGAAACCTCAATGAGCGGAACTTTGAGGGATTGGAAGAGATAATCAACCAGCGCCGCCCCGGCCACAATTTGCGGAGCACGGTCGGGGTCCAGGCCGGGCAGCCGGCGGCGTTCTTTGAGGGTGCTGCGCAGCAGCCGCCGATAGACACTAGCGAAATCATCCTGCGTCATAAAGGTCAACACCCGGCGCCGACTGACTTCCGCGCCATGCTGGGCGATACACATTGCCGCAAGATTTTCCATGGTACCCGAGGTACCGATGATGCGCCCGGCCTTGAGCGCCAGGGCCCGGCTGCAAATAGGCGAGAGTATTTTGTTTAAATGTTTCCGCAAGGTTCTTAAGTCTGATTTACTGATGGGGTCGCTATGCACAAACTCCTGGCTAAGTCGGCTGGCTCCAGTCTTGCGGCTTTCCAGCAGCAGCGGCCGTTGGGCGGTAGCAACAATAAATTCCGCCGAGCCGCCGCCGATATCCACGATGAGAACCGGATGATCCTCAATAGCCAGTCCCTGGCGTACCGCCAGATAAATGAGCCGGGCTTCCTCCTGACTGTTAATCACATGAACATCCATGCCCAGGCGAGCTTTGGCGGCTTCGACGAAATCACCACCATTGACGCTCTCGCGCACAGCGCTGGTGGCATAGGCCAAAATACGATCACAGGCCAGATTACGAGCTATGTGGGCATATCTCCCCAGCACGCCGAGGGTATGATTCATCGCCGATCGCGGCAACACATGGCGTACCAGCGCAGAAGCCCCTAACTGGGTCATCTCCTTTTCGGAGCTGAGCACGCGAAAGCCGAGTTGTTCGGTTACCTCGACCACCACCATGTGCAAGCTGTTGGTGCCGATATCAATAGCGGCTATGCGCAGTCCATGCGGACTGCCGATGCGCCTGCGGCGGCGCGCGGCCGCTCTTACCGCCGCTGGGCCGTCGGCAGCCGCGATACGTCGTGAGGATTTGTTTTCCGTAATCTTACCAGCCATCGCCATGTTCAACCTTTACCAACCCGCGCCGCCGTCAGGCCACTATCTTAACAATTGGGCGTGATTATGCTCGCCCCTTCGGGTAAAGTCCAAATATTGATTTGGTGTACCGTTGGTAAATATCGAGATAGTCCATGGTCCGACGCCCTGCTAAGTCGCGCAAAACCGGATCCTGCACCACGCCAGCAGCTATCGACCGTCAGTTGCGGCACACCTGCCAACTCCGTTTGGAATCGCTGCTGATTGAAATTCACCGTACCGCCGCCCATCCTCAGGCCGATGCCATCCACGATCTCCGGGTGGCAGTACGCCGTGGCACGGAAGTTCTGCAGGTTATGAAAATCGCGGCCATCATGCATCGCCCTGCGCTTGCGCGATTGGTGAAGCGGTTGCAACTGGCCCGTCGTGCCGGAGGGGCCGTGCGCGATTGCGACGTGCTGCTGCAGATGGCACCCCACCGGCCAACCCAGGGTGATCCCAACGTCGTTATGGAGCGACACAGGCATGCATTGAATCTTAGCCGAAGCAAGGCTCTTACCACGTTCACCCACAGACTTACGGCCAAGGCTCTGGCCCCGGCGATCCGGCAAACCATTATCATCCTGGCCACTAGCCCGCAGCGTTCGCTACGCCTGCCACTGCCCGAGGCGTTGGCCCTGCGGCTTAAGGAAAATAAACGTCATTGGGCGGCGATGATTCGCAAGGCCGCCAAAGATCCCACCGACCGGCGACTACACCGAGCCAGGATTGCCGCCAAGCACTGGCGTTATGCTCTGGAACTTTGCCCGACAGGTATGAAACACGATGCGGGCAAATACGCGCACCGGCTGCGGCACCTCAAAACCATCCAAGAATTACTGGGCGATGTTCATGATCTGGACATGGTTGCCGTCCGGTTTGCAGGTTTAACCGCCGACAACACCCCCGGTCGCGCCCCAGGCAAGTACTCGGCGTGGCTCCAACAAACCCGGCGAAAACGCCATGGCCTGATTCGCAAGTTTTTTCAAACACCGCTGGTGCGCACGATCTTAACTTCACAACGCTCCAAAACGGAACCTGATAAATGTTAAAATGAGCTTATCCCTGCTTGGCTCCCGGACTTTACGCAAGACTTTTCTTTAGCCCCCCCAGCGGATACACTTGCATCAGGTATTGTCGGCGGAGATTTTTAAGGAGTTTTTGATCTTGGCCTCACTTGCTAAAACACGCATCGGTATCATCGGCTGCGGCAACATCAGCGGCGTTTATTTTCAGGCTGGTAAACGTTTTGAAAATCTGGAGGTGGTGGCGTGCAGCGATTTGGACATTTCCCGCGCCAAAGCCCGGGCGGCCGAATTCGAGGTGCCTGTGGCGTGCAGCCCACAGGACCTGCTGAAGCGGCCGGAAGTGGACATTATCGTCAACTTAACGATTCCCAAAGCTCATGCGGAAATTGCCCTGGCCGCGTTGGAACACGGCAAACACACGTATAGCGAAAAGCCTTTCGGGGTCAATAAGGCTCAAGGACAGGCAATCCTTAGCGCCGCCAAAGCCAAAAATCTGCGGGTAGGTTGCGCACCGGATACTTTTTTGGGCGGCGGTATACAGACCTGCCGGAAAATTATTGATGATGGATGGATCGGAGAGCCTATTGCCGCAACTGCCCACATGGCCTGTCACGGCCACGAAACCTGGCATCCGGACCCGGATTTTTATTACCAACCCGGCGGCGGACCCATGTTTGACATGGGGCCATATTATCTGACCGCCTTGATTAATCTGATCGGACCGGTGCGGCGAGTTTGTGGGACGGCCCGGGCCACATTTGGCCAGCGGCGCATCACCAGCAAGCCAAAATTCGGCACGATGATTGAGGTAAACACACCCACACACGTGGCGGGAGTGATGGATTTTTGCAATGGAGCGATCGGCACCATCCTGACCTCCTTTGATATATGGCACCACCAACTGCCAATTATTGAAATTTACGGAACTACCGGAACCTTGCAGGTACCGGACCCCAACGGCTTTGGTGGCGTCATCCGCATACGCCGAATGGGTGCTGCGGATTGGGCAACAATACCACTGGCGTATGGTTATCAGGAAAATTCGCGCGGTTTGGGCGTAGCGGATATGGCGGCGGCCATTAAAGCCAATCGGCCCCATCGGGCCAACGGTGAATTAGCTTTTCACGTGTTGGAGCTGATGCAGGGCTTTCTCGATGCCTCCAGAGAGCAGACTTACGTACAGATGAAAACACAACCTGATCGCCCGGCCGCCCTACCGCTGAACCTCGTGGATGGCAAGATTGATTAAACACCATCAACGCTGATAAAGCGGCAGATAATGAAAGGGCACGCACAGGCCGAGAATGGCCATGCCTGTGGCATAGCTCTTCTGGCCTTGAGCTTCAATACCGAAGGGGGTCCAGAATCCGGCGGGGTTTTGAATTCGCAGCAGTTGATTTCGAATGTGCGGATAAATAACCCGCCAGTAGCGTCCTCCCAACTGATTGGCGGCTTGGGAACAATAATAGACGGCATAGAAATAAAATTGTTCATTGGGAACCAAGGGATGCGCCAGAAGATAATCTCCGCCGCTAAGGGCTTGGGGCATATCGCGTTTACCCAGCAACTCCAAAGCGACAATGCCGGTTCCCGTGCGGGCCCGGCCCGGCGGGCCGTGCGGCTGATAGGAAAATCCGCCATTGGGGCAGGCATCCCGTAAAACAAAAGCAATACCATCTCTGATGGCCGATGCCGGTATATCCGCGCCGGAATCGGCAGCCCCGCGCAGGGCCATGAGTTGCCAACCGGTACAGGAAATATCCGCATCGGCCTCACCCGGCTGATAACGCCAGCCGCCGGCAAAGACACCCTGGGTGCGCTTTTGGGCGCGCAGAATGAGTTGTATGGCCTTGCCAATAGCTTTCCCGACCCGAATGCGCAAATTGCCGTCGCATAAGCCATAAGCCTCCGTCAACATTACCGTACTGATGCCATGGTCGTACATGGTACCGCCCGGCGGAGCGATGTAACCGTCCGGCTGCTGAAGGGAAAGAATCCAGTTGATCCCGCGGTCGATGACGTGATGATACGGTCCCAGTTGGGGCATATAGCCACGAGCTAGAAAAGCCATCACCACAACGGCGGTGGAGGCGGGTTTATCCTGTTGGGCGGCGCGAAAACTGCCATCGGCATTTTGATTTTTGGCCAACCAATGCAACCCACGGGCGATAGCGGCGCGGACATTTTGCGGCACCGCATCCGGCCCGGTGCGGCCATAGGATGGTGATGCCGCCATGCCAACCCCAAGCCAGACTAGCGCGACAGCAAAAAAAATAGCCGAAGTCGGCAGCGATGTCGGATGAAGCCGACGGCCTTGGGCCCTGGTGAAGAATTGCCGAGGAATGTTCTTTATGAACAGCCGGCCTCGTCCTAACGTCGGAAGCACCAAGTTCCCAGGCGAACGTGAGATCAGCCCGTTGGTGTCCACAACACCGCCCGAAGGAACTACCCCATGGCGCCCGGGCGCGGCCGGCAATAGTGTGTTCTGAATATCCATGGACTATTCTCCTTGGCCGCTGGCAGCACCTATGCGGGCAATGCGCAGGTAATAATTGCGTATCAACCGGCGGTAGCCTGGGGGTAATTTCTGCCGGGCGATATTGATCAAACGCTGCTGGCGAAGCGGCCCGAGATTTTCCCATTCCGCAGCACTTATACCAAGAGCGGAAATTCTGGGCGGTAACTTTTCTGCAGGGTGCCCCGGCCCTGACATACCCGACGGATCAGCCGACATGCCGGGGGTCATCTCGCCGGGTTGCGAAACTGCTCCAGCCATGGGCGCACCCGAAGACATATTGTCGGCCATGGAAGGACTCTGACTCATGGAATGAGCAGCGGATTGCAGCGCTTGTGCCGCTTGAGCCGCGGCCTGGGCATTGCCGGTCAGGGCATTTTGCTCGGCAGCAATCGCCTGCTGGACTTGCTGCGCCACAGCAAGCATGGGTGCGGATTGGCCATGACCGGAACTGGAATGATCCTGTTGCCCATTGGCCTGCTGGTGTTCCTGTCGACCCGAATTGTGATGATCGGAGCGAGCGGCCTGGTGGGAATGCTCGCCACCATGGCTGTCGACGGAATGAGGATGGATTTCGCCGGCGTGTGCCCGCCATTGCTGATACCGCGGCAATTCCGCAAGTTCCGGGGAATGATTGAGACCGTTAAGATCATCCTTGGCCATTTGCATGTGTTCCAACGCCGCCTGCTGATATTCCTGGGAAGCGGGTTGATTGTGCTGGGTCTGGGCCTGAGCGGCACGGGCCTGTTCCAAGGCAGCCCGGCGCATCTGCTGACGAACCTGGGCCAGAGTGTCTGCGATATCCGGGGCACCGCGCCGGGCACGTTTTTTAATCTGCGCCGCAAGCTGGACGGATTTACCAATGGCCGCAGCGATTTTTTTCTGGCGGGTGCGGATGGCGGTGGAATTCAGGGGCTTAAGATTGGCAATGGCCCGGGCGGTCTGGGCAGCCAGCGCATTTTGGCGCTGGGCCAGCTTCCGCGCCGCGCGGGCGGTTTGCCGAGCTTGCCGTTGCAGAGCCTTGTGTTGATGGAGCGTCTGGGCCTGTTGCTGTGTGGCGCTGCGGAGTTTGGCCGCGGCCTGTTCAAGCATGTTACCACTGGCGGAAGCCAACTGGTGCAGGGCATGATGGGCGGCGAGTTTGGCCGCCGCCCGCGCCGCTTGCAACTCGGCTTGCTGGGCCGGCGCAGGATTTTCGTTGAGCATCTGGTCGGCCTGTTGACGCATGGCATTAGCCACACGGGCCGCATGATCCAGCGCGTCGGCCGACACGGTTTTTTGCCGCAGTCCGGCCAAGGCCCGTTGCACTCGATCGGCGAGATGATCGGCGAGGATTTTATTTTGCAGGGCCTGCTGCCGGGCGGCCCGCTCCTGCGGGGAGTGCGCCTGGCGGGAGAATGCTTTAAGCCCCAGGGATTCGGCACGCAGGGCCGAGGCGATATGACGCTGGGCTTCATGGCCGGCGGCATTGTGGTTTTGCTGGAGGTTGCTCACCGCGGCCTGCATCATGGCCGATGTCGGATGCGGCGCGTGAGCGCTTTGCAATTGCTGGGCGCGGCTTTTATTGAGTTGGGCAATGGCTTGATTGAGGGCCTGCTGCTGCGCAGCCAGGGCCTGAAGTTTCTGATGATCGGCCACCACGTTGAGCGCCGCTTGCAGCCGCAGGTTGGTGTGCTTTTGGGCCCGGATAATGTCGTTTATTCGTTGGCCGAGCTTTTTGAGCTGCGGCTGGAGTTTATAGGCTTCGGGAATTTGCAGCACCTTGTTGCGATGCAACAGCCCTTGCAGTTTCTGGGCGGCCTGCTGCTGCAGACGGTTAGTGGCGGGAGTGGCTCCGGTCATGGCCAAAGCCTGGGAGATATGAGATTCCTGTTGGGCCAGTTGGGCCAGGGAGTGCTTTAGCTTTCTGGCCAAGGCAATTTTCTGATTATCCGAGGCAAAACGGGCCATCAAGTGCTGAAGCTGGGCCGCGGCTTGGGCCAGGTCGCTACGACTTTGTGCCGCCAGCGGTTGGCTTTTTCCCGGTTGATTGGCATTAAACCTGGCCTGGGCCATGGCGTTGGCGGATCGCCGCAAAAGGCCGTGGGCTATATTCATGGCCCGGGCCGCGACATTGCCGTAATCAGAATGGACAAACGGACGGGATTTGGCAGAGAGGTCTCGGCTGAGTTTGGCGATATTGTTTTTAACCTGCGACGCGAGCTTGCGGAAATAAGGCGAAAGCGCGGTTTGATGGGGTTGACCGGCAATCTGGGCCGCCGGATACTGCTGTTGCTGAATCATCTGCATCGCCTGGCGGATGGCTGCTTGCAGGGCCTGCTGTATTTTTTGATCTTGCCGCGCCCGGTAACTTTGCCGCAAGCCCGGATCAATGATAAATTCATAGAGCGCGGTCTCGGTGACGTGTTCTACGGGTTCGGCGTTGTCGATGGCTTCCAATTGGTAGTCCAGCCGGGTGGCGTGCGGCAGTTTCCATTGCCGCAACATCCGGCCCACGGAAACCAACCATTGACCAGTAAAGGTGGAGACATTCCTGGAACCCAAGGGAATGGAGAAAGTGCGTGGAGCGGAGCCATCCACGGAGACAAACGCGTTGATGGCGGTGAGCCGAAACTGGGCGGAGGCCCGAAACACCACTGGCACATGATCGTCGGGGCGTACATGAATGCTTGCGGCGGGTTGGAGTATCCGGATGGTGGGCGGGAGTGCCGGAAGAACCACGATGGGCCATTCATTGCGGCCCACGTTGCCGATGCCTTGCTTATTGAGCAAAGCCACACGATAGCTGGTCGTTTTCCACAAGGTCAGCGTAGCCTGATACACCTGCAAGCCTATCGGGCTAAGCGGCAGCGTTTGCGCCGCGGGCGTGCCGGGAGCAACTATCAGAGCGCTTTTACGGTTAAGTGGCTCACTGGTGCGCAGAACCACCTGCACCTGACTTCCCTGCAGGCCGGTCAGAGAGCCGCTGTCACTGCGTACAATTTTCGGTTGCAAATGCGAATAGGCCGGATACGTATAACGCTTCTCATAGAGCGTAATCGCCGGACGGGCAATAACCTTTACGGCGTACCACGCTGACGCCCCCTTGGCGGTGAGAATACGGTACTGAAAGCTGTTTTGATTATCGGCAAAATCAAACCGGAAAGACCGGGGGCCGATGCGCGTCATGGCGGCGGTGGTACGCTGGCCATGGGCGTATAAAGCCTCTACAGAAACACCGGCGTCATGGCCGGCGTGCCGGGCCGCCAGCGGCGATGGGAAAAGCGCCTTAATGGAAACGGCGTCGCCTTGTCCGATGGTCACATCGCCGGGCTGTACCCGGATGTTCGCGTTGACCGGCAAAGCCGCAACCCACGGCTCGATGGTTCGCTTAAGACCGCGCAGGACCAACCCCGGCATGAGCAGGCCAATGATCAACCAGGCCACAACCAAGGGTGTGCAGTACAACGCCCAGCGCCCCAGCAAACCAAGCGAAACCGCATGGTGCGGATCCATGGTTTCGGCATCCGCCGCGGCCTGACCAATGACATGGTCCACCAGTTGCCCGGAACCCAGCAAGGCATCTTGCCGGTGCTCTACGAATTCCACCGCAGTCAAAAATCGCTCCTGCGATTCGGGCTTGGCAACATCCATGCTGGTGGCGGCCTGGGCGATATTGAGCGGAACCAGCGCCGGACGGAGCACACGAATGGACACCGCGAGTATAATTCCCCATGCCAGCAGGGTCAGCCCCCAACGCAACAAAAAAGGCATGCCGGGGAAGCGCCCCAAAAGCAGCGCCGTGGCCAGTGCTACCGCCAAGGTAACTGCCGCAACCTTGGTTAAAGCAAGGGCGATGCCTACGGCGCGGTGTCGGCCCGCGACCGCCCGCAACGGCCGATGAAGGCGTTCGGACATTTCCGTAAATTCTGGAAGGGAAGGTACTGGCGACATTTTGAAAATCCTTAGCGCTTGGCGGAAACCCGCATCAAGCATTCCCGCCTGTTATTGTAACGTCCAATCGGATAAATCATTCCATCCGCAAGCCAACGCCCACAGCTTAGCCTCATACAATGCCGTTACGTTTGCGAATAATCCACTCAACCATCACTACCAGTGTAAAAATAATCAGAAATATAAAATGCAGAAGCTTCGTGTAAAAGCTGTGGGGATTGCCGAAAAATCCGGACTGCTCCGGAATATGCAGGGTTCTTTTAAGATTGGGTATTTGCCGGGCCAGCAAAGCGGCGTATGGTCCAGGCAATGCAATACCATTTCCGGCGGCGGCAATTCGTCGCATTTGCGCCGGGTCACTGGCCGTATCCAGCATTTCCAAATCGGGCCGGGGCCGAATCCAAAAAGGAAGAGATCTCACAGTGGCGGTCGGGTCGTCCTTGAGCAACAAACTCACCGGCTGACCACGCAGGGTGAGTTGGTAGTGCCCTGACGGCAACCCACTGATGGAGGCTTCATAAAAGCCGGGAGAACCGGGTACGCCAATCATCTTGGCGGATGTTACCACCCGACCGGGCACCGGGGCTGTGGAATTACCGGCAGCCGGAATTTTCCGGACTATCGCCCGGAACGTCAGCCCGGTCTCCGGTAAAAGATTTTCTCCCAGCACACGTGCCCGCACGCGCACCACGCGCCCCACCCGAAACGCATGATGGTTCAGGCCAAAGCGGACATAACGTCCACCGGCGGGAAGTTGCGATCCCACCGCCCAACGCAGTACCTGCGACCATAAGACATTTTGCAGATTGTCTCCGCCCACCTGCCGCAGCCGCCAACTTTCATCGCTGGCTAGATACAACACCCGCCCGGAACCCACGGACATGGTAGCCAGCAGCGCCCGATGCTTGGTTGGCACACCCGTCGGCACCACATGCGAACCTTTATCTCCAATGGCCCACAGCACACGGGCCGCGGGTTTAATATCGGTTTGGCGACTGTGCCAGTACCAACGCGGCATGTCGCGCCATAACCGGGCATTGTGCCCTTGGGTTAAACCAAACTGGCCAAAACCGGAATTCAAGCCTTCCGCGGTGAGTTGTGGCACAAAACCACGTTGAAACTGCTCTTCGAGGATCACCGGCGACCAGTGACTGGTCGGTTGGACCGGCAGCAATGATTGCAGCGGCATGCCGATGTAATCTTCCGGCATGTGATGAGGCCCGGCGATGAGCACCAGCGCCGCCCCGCGATTTTTCACGGCGGCCACAATCGCCTGTTGATCGGCGATATTGAGCACACGCGGCGGAACATCACCAACAATAATCAGGTTGTAAACCATCCACTGCTTGATAGTTTGCGGAAGAATTTGTGCCAGATAGCTGGGATTTTTAGGAAACGCCTGCAACGCCGGTGGTGCCTTTATGCCCGGAACTTTTACCGGATGCAAAAGAATTGCCTGCAAGTGCACCCGGGGATTGCGTGAAAAATATTTGACCAGATATTGATAATCCCAGCCCGGACGGCTATCCACCAGCAACACCTGTAATTTGTCGCGCCGCACCGTCACGCGAAAATGCCGCACCGTACCCATGCGATTGAGAACCCCTGGAATCGGCAGAATATGAATGGCATACCGATACCCCCCCGCCAGCGGTGGATGATCCTTAAAGGCCACCGGCGTAAGAACATCCGGCCCTCTGGCCTTGATGACTTTAGAGGCCAGCAACGCTTTTCCACGGAGAAATTCCAGTTTCACCAATTTGCCAGCCAGACCGGTGATATGGATCAGAGCCGTGGCCTGCACCACGGAATGTTTATAGATCCAACTGGGAGCTTGAATCTCTTTAATAGTTGCCGCCGGTGCGGCCTTATCCGAACCCACCACCAAGGTAAAAACCTTCGTGCCGCGCACAGCCAGAAGGCGGGCGATTTCCGCCGGGGCAGGCCCCACATTTTGACGCCCGTCCGAAACAATTACCACACTGGAGGCCCGATCATTGACGGCGCGTTGGGCCACCGCTTCAAGTCCCGCGGCGATATTGGTCTGCTTGGCCGTTGAGGACATGGCGCTTTGCAGCACCTGGTTGGCATTGCCGGGCTTTAAAGTGCCGGCCGTCACTCCATGGGCCCCAAAACTTACCACCCGCACCCGATAGCGTTTGAACAACTGGGCGAAACTCCCCCGGGCCGTCGGCGGGCGGTGGCGCAAAATTGCCTGGGCCAATTGAGATCGCGTCATCATGGCCACCCGGGCCAAAGCCTGCAAAACTTGTTGATCTTTGGCATGGCTTGCCAAAAACGCTGTATCCTGCTCAGTGGCGGCGGCGTTCAAATCCCGCAACACCGATCCCATATTAATGCGCATGGCCCGCCAGGGAAGCGTCTGCCGCGGCAGTGGCGTTTTCGTCTCCCGCACCTGCTTGATGCTGGAATTCATCAGCGTTTGGAGGCGAACCATGTCCGCACGCAAGGCGGCGGTCTCCTGCCGGCCTAAGCTTGTGTTCAGGCGAGCCTCTACGGCTTGCAATTTGTTTCGCCAGAGACGCAGACGGCTGAGAAATTGCTGATCCGCGTGGAATTCTGCCGCCGGTCCGATACTAAAACGGCTGCGGCGTTGCAACTGAACAAAACGGGAAAGCTCCTGACTTAAAATGCTCAGGCGGGCCAAGGCCGTATCCGCGGAGTCCGGCCACATTTGCGGTGAAATATAACCCAATTGGCAAGCCCAGCGTAGCTGGGCAACGCGTGACCCCTGCGGATCGGTCAGGGCCATCGACTGGCTGCGATCCAGCACCAGCCAGAGCGTACCGGCGGAATGAACGTCATGCATCCAACGGAGAGCGGGGCGTAAAAGCAACAGCACCAGCAGCAGGACCAAAGCCAGACGCAGCAGCAAAAGTAACACCAGCGTTCGCCGGGGCACCAAAACCTTTTGCGCCTGATACAGGTAGACAATCAACCCCATACAAACCACCGCGGCCAGCACGATGAGCCAAAGCCCAATCGCCGGCTGCACCGAAAGATGCCAGCCGGAATTGCCCGCGGTTTTAGCGGCGGATTCGGCTGCGGCCTTGGCGGTGGTTGCGGCCTGCGTGGCGGTGCTCATATAGTCCTGCCCCTTTCCAAGAGCCATCCCTCAGCCCAGCGCGTGCGCTTCGATTCAAAATGTGGCATTGGACACCTCCTGGGGCAGGGCCGCACGAGGCGACGCCAGCAAGCGACGACACAAGAGTACCTCACCGAGCAACATGGCCATCACCAGCAGCGCCAACCATGGCCACAGTTCCACTCCCACCAGCACACTGTTAAGCACGCCGGGAATTTGTTCCGGCTTGATCACGGCCTGGATAAAGTGTTGATGGGTCAGCCAACTCAGATCCGCCTTGGACACCAACTGCGGATTTAACTCTCGGGAATCAATGGCCACACTGTAGTATACCGGCTGCGGAATAGACCCCGGCTTAAACACCGCCTGATACAACCCCGGCAGTTGGGTATGATTGTAAACCATCAGGTATTTTCCGTCGGCGGTAATTTGCGGTTGCACCGCCGCGGCAACCCCGACAGGATTGATGATTTTGGCGCTTTGCACGGTGGGTTTCACCGGTCCGGTCCAGACAATGGAATCACCAGGGTTTAAAAAGTGTCGTCGGGTATGTTGACTGCCGCCCAGCGCCAAGGCATACACGCTTTGATCGACCAGAGGAACAAAACTCCCGGCGGCGGTAGGCCAATCATTCCACGAACCATCAACAGGCGTGGACCACATCACCACCTTACCGCCTTCAATGCCCACGGATTTCTCAAGAATGATGGGATCGCCTCCGGCCGTGGCCAGCAGAACTTTGACCAATGGACCCGCTGGCAGCAAGCGCCACCATTTCGTTAAAGTTACGCCCACAATCATATTACGATGCAGGGCCGCTAGAATGTGAACCATGGAATTGCCGGGGCGCTTAATGACCAGCATAGGGCTGTTGGCGGCATGTACCAGTGGCCCCAAAGTGGCCACCGACAATCCCGCCGCAGGCAACGCCTGATCCACAAATTCGGGCGTGGTGTTTGGACCCAAAATAAACCACAGGCCATGACCGGCACGGGCGTAATCACCGAGGTTGCCCAGCAGCCGCCGCGGTAAGCCTACCGGATCGTTGACGACCACCGCGGCATAGCGTGCAAGTTGCAGACTTTGGGCACTGGAAACGCTTACCACCTGCGGCTGAATCAGAGCTTTCCGGGCCAGAGTGGACGAGAACGGCTGCATGGCCAGAGCGAGAAATCGGCTGGCCCTGAAACCACCCGTGTCCACCGCCTGACTGTCAATGATCAATACCGGAAGATGTCTGCGCACGTTGACGGCAGCAATGGCGTTGTTATCGGCGGGCAAAGCGTCATGCACATCCGCCTGCACTTTAAGCCAATGCGATCCGGCATTGTTAAAACGATACCGAAACGAAATGGTTTTGGATTTTCCCGCGGCCAGATCAGCGATGATACGCTCGGTCACCATTTTGCCGTCGACCAGGAAGTGGATGGGCACATGGGTCAACGGCAATGGACCGGAATTGGCAATGCTCACGGAAAGCCGCGCCGGACGACCCACCCCCACCAGCGCCGGCTGGATGTGAATAGACCCCACCGATAAGTTAGACAAGGTTGGTGTAACGCCCACCGGCACATCGTAAACCAGCATTTTTCCCGGCCCCGTCGGACCACGGCGCAGAGCCTGGCTCCAGAGCGCCGGATGGTCGACCCGCCACGAAATGGCCCGCTGGTTCGATAACACCAGAATCACTTTCTGGAAATTGCTGCCGCGATCAACCATCCGCCGGGCCACCGCAATGGCTGCGGGAATGGAGGATCCGGTAAGACCCGGTGGTTCGTGGCTCAGCGGTCGAATGAAGTCCCGCCGCAACGCCGCCCGATCGGAAGCTGAAACGGGCAGTTGGGAAAGTGATACCGGCCGGTGCTCCGCGAGAATGACCGAAAGTGTGTCACCCGGACGCAGCATCGTCGTCAGACGCCGCAGCAGCCCCGTTTGTTTCTGAAAGTCCGTCTGCCCATTGCCTCTTAGGCCGGAGGAAATGGAGTGGTCCATCACCACGGCAATATCGGTGGTGGCATGGGAGGAAAACGGATTCAGACGACCCGCCCCCAGTACCGGCCGGGCCAGCAGGAATGCCAAAAGTGCCAGCAGAGCAATACGCAGGAGCAACAACAACCATTCTTCAATGGTACGGCGCCGCCGCTGCTGAATTGAGGACTCTTCCAAAAACATCATCGCACCCCATGGAATGGGCGTGGTGCGATGGCGGTGCAGCAGATGAATGACTATCGGCACACCGGCGGCCAGCAGGCCCAGCAGCAAAATCGGCATTTCTATCATCGGGAATGTCTCTCGTACATACGCTGCGCCAGATAGGCCGTGAGGGCCTGATCAAAGGGTTGCCTGGTATTGAGCACCGACCGGCTGATACGCAGCGCGTTGGTGGCTTCATGGATGGCCGTTAGATGTTCCCGCAGTTTGGCCATGTACCTGGCCCGCACCAGGGCAGGGTCCAGCCGCAAGTGGTGACCGCCGCGTTCGAGATTTTCAAAAAGAGTCCACTTCCGAAACGGGAAATTTATTTCATCATCGGCCATCACTTGCAACAGCAACAGTTCATGCCGACGATGGCGAAAATGGTGCAAAGCCTCAATCAAGTCGTCGCTTTTCTCAAAGCAATCACTGATCAAAATCACCAGACCTCGATGGCCGAGGCGCTCGGCCACTTCATGGAGCCGCGGGGCCAGCGACGATTCCCCTCCGGATTCGGATTCTTCCAGGGCCGTGGTGATATTCATCAGATGCGAGGGCGCACTGCGTGGCGGAATAAATTTGCGAATCTGGTTGTCCAGAGTGATCAGCCCGACCGAATCCTGCTGCCGCAGCGCCAGATACGCCAGACAAGTCGCCAGAAATTGACCGTAGCGTATTTTGCTTAGCGGCTCGTCGACGCCGCGGTAGTTCATGGATCCGCTCACATCCAGCACAATGTGCGCCTGTAAATTGGTATTGACTTCGTACTGCTTGATGTAATAGCGATCGGCCTTGGCGAAGACCCGCCAGTCGATACGTTTGATGTCATCGCCGGGAACGTATTGTCGATGCTGGGCAAAATCGATGGCAAACCCCAGATGGTTGGACCGGTGCAAACCCTGCACGTAACCATCCATAAATTGCCGGGCCACCAGTTCCAGCCGGCTGATCCGGCCCAGCGCCGCCGGATCCAGCAGGCCCGACGGTGCCCCCGGCACATGATCTGAAGATAATGTTGCGTTTTCAAGTGCCATGATCGCCCGATATAGCCTGGAGATGACCGCCATGATGCCCATGCCGCCGGACCGGGGGAGGCCGCCGGCTTGCTCAACCCACCGTCGCCGCCAGAGAAGAAGCCCCCTGGGAGCGTGGTATTTCACGCAGCAGGCGGTCAATGATTTTATCACTGGTCAAGCCCGCGGCTTCGGCGCTAAACGTGGTGAGAATCCGATGCCGAAGCACGGGATGAGCCATCTGCGCGATATCTTCCGTCGTAACATGCACCCGCCCATGGAGAATTGCACGAGCCTTCCCCGCCATAATCAGATATATCCCGGCCCGCGGACCAGCCCCCCATTGAATGGAGTCGCGGATAAACGTCGGAGCATCTTTTTCGTGCGGACGTGTGGCCCGTACCAGATCACGGGCATACGCATACACATGGTCGGCCACCGGAACACGGCGCACGATCTGCTGAAGTTGCAGCACTGCCGCCGCATCCAGCAGCTTGTTCACGGCCGGACGATAATTGGTGGTCGCCTGCTTCATGATCTGCACCTCTTCAGCCGCCGTAGGGTAATTCACCACCGTCATGAACATGAACCGGTCCAACTGGGCTTCCGGCAGTGGATAGGTACCCTCCTGCTCGATGGGGTTTTGCGTGGCCAGCACAAAAAACGGTTCCGGCAATTCGTAGGTATGTTCACCCGCGGTGACCCGGTGCTCCTGCATGGCTTCCAGCAGAGCGGCCTGGGTTTTCGGCGGGGTGCGGTTGATCTCGTCGGCCAGAATCATGCTGGCGAAAATCGGACCACGGACAAACCGAAACGAGCGCCGCCCCGTGGTGTGGTCTTCCTCCAGCACATCGGTGCCGGTGATATCCGAGGGCATTAAGTCGGGGGTGAACTGCACCCGTTTGAAGGGCAGATTCATCACGTCGCTGATGGTTTTGATCAGCAACGTTTTCGCCAATCCCGGCACACCTACCAACAGCACATGCCCCTGACAGAACATCGCCGTTACCACCTGTTCTATAACCTCATGTTGACCCACAATGACCTTGCCGAGTTGCTCGCACATGTTGCGATAGGCTCTGGCCAATTCTTCCACGGCCTGTAAATCCGAGCCGGTTACATTGGCTCGACCAGCCATGGAGGGCGGTTTAATAAGCGGGGAGATGGGCGTGCCAAGTGGTGCGGAGTCAGTCATCCCAATTTCCTTTAAAAAGACCCTGTAAGCCAGCCGGTCAACAGGAATATAAACGAATTCCAGCACCCTTTATTGCCCGGGGGGAGTGGCGGCCGCGGCTATGCCGGTGTGCCCAGCCTAAATGAAACCACCATTTGTGATTTTAGCACTACTGGGGTGAAAGTGATGCGGTGCAGTGGCCGGGCATCTCGCCCCTCATGCTGCTCTTTCGGATAGGTCTCCACTGCGAACTGCCCGTCCGTCAGTGCCGACAGGGACACCGCCTGGCTGGCCTCCCCAATTTCCACGCACCGGTTTTGATTTTGCACGGCCACATTCTCAAAGGTTATAAAGGCTTCTTCCACGGCTTGGGGCGGCTCGCTAAAGCGATAGGTGTCAGTCAGGGCAAGCCACCCCGAATTATCAATCTTCAATTCCCGCCCCAGGTGCTGCAGCGTCGGATCAGGATACGCATGGGTCATGTCAATCACAATTTTTTTCTCGCCAGAAGCGTTGAGTCCATAAGCCTCGATTATGCCATAGTATTGATGGCCGGCCGCCTGTTCACGGCCATTCACCAACGGCACGGAATGGCCGCGCGATCGACATACCAGAATATCGTACCGGTCAGGACCAAAAGTTTTGGACGTATACACCGGAGCGCCGGGGTCCGTGAGAAAAGTCCGCTGACCCACCATCCAAATAAAACTGCCGATATCGTTGTGGTTGTGTGAAACATCGTTGCGGCCCGCAACTGCCGCCAGGACGCTACCAGTCGCCGCGTATAGCTTGGCTAAACCAAGCTGCGGCAATAGGACGTCCGTACGGTTGGCATCCGGCTGCGGGCGCTGGCCTTGATACAGTGCCAAGGTTCGAAGGTCGGGCAGCCTAAGCAGGCCCTGCGGAGTCGCCTCGGTCAACGAAAAGAGCTCTGGCATCGCAAAGAGCCGGTTAATCTTTAACGCCGTCTGGGCCTGCAAATAGCCGTTGTCGCTGTCCGAAAAAGTGGTTCGCAATGGACCGCGCAGATGTACCGCCGTCGGAAATCTGCAGATTCGTTCAACGTGCGGATCCGCCGCGAGGTTAACCTTGCCCCCGGTACGCAGGCCTAGGGCCAGCGCCGCATCGAGCAAATGCCCAAAACCGTATTCCCAATAGCCAACGCCTTCCGGGCAGCCTCCATCCGCTGTGAAATAGTGCAGGGCGTAATCCATCCGGCGACAGACTGGGTGAACAAAAGCCGCGAGCTGCCACGGGTCGCGAATCTGATACAAGGCGGTTTGAATGAGGTTGCTGTTGCACACCGAGTTCCAGTTGTTGCCATCCGTGGTCCACCAGTCGGTCGTGCGCCAATCAAGGGCAAGATTCAGGATGCGTGCTTCAATCTCCCGGCAGATACGTTCCTGGACGCGTGGCCCCAGCCGATCCCGAAAGAGCCAACTCAATTCCGCAAGCGTTCGCCCAATCCGGGAGGAAACCAGATCGATATAGCCAGGGTCCATAGCCGGAAAGCTCCAGCGGCTTTCGCACCAAGACCAGAGCAAATCTTGAAGTTCGTCCAAGTTGGCCGCGGGATGGTCCAGCCATAGCGCCAAAGCTGCGCGCTCGGTGCGATCCAGCCGCTGCTGAAACAGAACCTCGTAAAGCTCCCGGCGGCCCGTTTGAAAATAATCTTGGTAATCATGGTACCGAAGGACAGGGATAGCCGATTCGGGATCAATTTCTTTGGCCAAGCGGTCCCACAGGCCACTTTCGTGGGCATACTGCCGGGCAATGGCCTTACTTTCGGAATCCGCCAAACCCGGCCACACCGCGGCATCCATGAATGGGACAAGCAGGTTACGTAACTGCGAAACGGAGATGTTGTTTAACAGCATAATTGGTCCACATGGCCCCTGCCGACGAGGCTACAGCACCTATGAGAGAAAAATTTACACTATTTCCGAGGCAATGCCAAACTGTGGAGCCACAACGGCCACAGCACTGTGCCTGGCAAGCCTGCAGCTCCGAAAAAATAGCGCCCTTGACCCGGCGTCACAATGTGGCTTGCCCAGCCCATCGTCGCCTTGGTCCTTTGGCAAGCGGGCTGGTTACTCAATGAATCGGCCTCATGGCACAGCCACAAAAAGCCGACATTGTCCTACATGAGGCCAATAGGAGATTTGGATGCATACGTTAACCACAGCCGCATTGCCGTCCACTCGGAACCAATTTGTACTACACCCGCTTCATGCTGGGCCTATTTCAGGCGATTTTTCGTCGCCGCCCCGTCAGCAGTAATCCGGTGCCGAGAACGGCCATCATTGCCAAGCTAGCGGGTTCCGGCACGTTACCGACGGTCAAATCCAAAGCGTTCGCGGTCAAGGAGAATATCCCTGTTTGGCCAGGTGCCAGCCCGGTAACAGTCCAGCCGGTGAAATTGTCGGAGTTATTGTGGAGTCCACCAGTAAAATCAATCAACTGGTAAATGCCCGTTCCGAAGCCAACACCTGGGGTCACATCCAGGGTGATGCCTGTACCCAGAGTCAGCGCGGTGGTGTCTAGCAAATCGCCTGAGGTGCCCAGTGTGAAGTCGAGTTTGCTGCCATTACCCAGCGTGGTGCCGCCGTTGGCGTGAAAGCTCAAGCCAGCGGCATCGCCGACCTGTAAGGTACCGTCGTTGGTAAGCGCCCCGGTGATGATGCCGCTGCCACCGAAGGTTCCCGCGGCATCCACGGTAACCGAGCCTGTCCCGGTGCCGGACCCGGTGGTGTTATCCACCAAGAGCGTACCGCCTTGGACCACCGTTCCGTCCGCATACGTACTGTCGCCGGTAAATGTTTCCTGACCGCCGACGAGGAGTAAGGCAAGGTTGTTGTAGCTTACGTTGCCTATGTTGCCTGAATAGCTTTCGGTTAGCCCCGCCTGGCCAACCTCCACCGTATAAGCCTTGCCGTCATGAGATTGGACGGGCAACCCCCCGCTCAGCGCCCCAAGGGAAACCGTCCCTGCATTGCCCGTCGAAATATTAATTGGACCATACTTATTACCGCCCGTCCAGAGGGCATTGGCGTCACCTGCGGCCAGGCTGGTGAGCGTAACGCCCTGGTTAACACTAATAGTACCCACGTAGTCGCTGTTGTTGCCGCCGAATGCAAACTGGTTGGGGGTGGCCATGCTGATCGAGCTGCCCACTCCGCCGCCGGTAATATTGCCGTCGATGGCGAAGGTATTGCTGCTACTGGTGTTGCCAAGATTAACGGCGACCGCGCCATTCACATCAACGTTGTTGGCAATAGTGATCGCACTGCTGGCTGTGTTGGCCGTAAGGGTGGTAACCTGCAGCGGAGACCCCGCTTCAGGGCCAAGCGTCACCACACCGGTTCCCAGCGCCTGATTGTTGCTGATGGTCACGTTGGCCGCATTGATTGTCGTCCCTCCGGAGTATGTGTTTGCGGCACTCAAAGTCATGCCATTCTGGTAGTAACTGTTCAGGCCGTCGATCGTTAGAGCGGCAGGCCCGTTGGCACCGTCTGAGATGATGCCGGTTACATTCAGGTTATTGTATTTGTTATTGAGGGTCCAGGTTTGGCTTCCCTCTAGTGCAATGTTGGCACCAATACTAGAATTGCTAGAGGTCTCATCTGTTAGCCCTCCGACTCCCAAGTCCACGGTAGCCGATCCGGTACCGGCGGCCAGCGTCAGCGTCCCGAGCGTCATTGAATCTGCTGAAACAGTACCATTCACCGTCGCGGTGACCGTCCCACCAAAAACAGCGGCATCACCATCGGTCCAGGCAACAGACGCGACACCGCCAGAGGTCGGGCTCCAGTTCACATCCGTCGCCGTCGTATCCCAATTCGTGTTGGTGTTGCCCGAAGATCCCCAATACAGGGTGGTCGTAGCCGAGGCCGAAGCTGACAGCCCCCCCGCCACCATTAACGCGGTGGCGATTGCCAATTTGCCACGCCGTAATTTTGGCGTTATACCCCATGTTCCAAGAAAATTTTCTGGACGTGTTTCCCGATTACGTATCCTCATGATGAGAGCCTCCAATATGAAAACGTGAAAATGCCGTGCAACAAAGCATAGCAAGTCGGCCAACCGGCTCAACTCAGGATGTACAATAGCCTCCCGCATCGCGAATTGCAAGAAATTTCTTAAAAAAAAGGCATATTTTTTTGCTAAATTTTTATAAGTATCTTATTTAATGTTACTTATAAATCAAAAAAAGGCGTTATATTTGACGATATTTTTTCTTTTTTTCGCCTACGGTTCGCCCAAGCAAAGGATTTATTTCCTGGAATCACGTCCTATTGACGCCAATACCTTGCCGCGATAGACTAAGGTCATGAAAAAAATAGCTTTAGTTTTGCTGCTGTTTCTGGCTGGTTTACTGTTAGCTTCATGCACCCGCAAACCAAGCCACGTGCATCCTGCACCCCATGCCCGCAATCCCGCGTCGACTCCGCCCAAAGTCGCCATCACAGCGCTCCCCGGCTGGTCCGCCGCCGACAACTCGGTCGCGCTAGCCCAACCTGGCGTGCCGCAGAGCTTGGGCGTGAACATCCATTTTTACCAGGACCGACCTGGCGAAATGAAAATGCTGACTGCGGCGGGTTTTCATTGGATCCGTATGGACGCCCACTGGGCCGCAGAAGAAAAGCAGAAAGGTGTTTACAACTTTTCCGATATCGCCGCACTGGTTTCAATGATAACCCGCAACCACCTGGGTGCGATCGTGATTCTTGATTACACGAATCCACTCTATGACCACGGCCTCTCGCCGTACAACCAAGTCGGTCGCGACGCCTTTGCGGCTTGGGCGGCGGCCTTGGTCAAGAAGTTTGCCGGCTACCACATTCTCTGGGAAATGTACAATGAACCCAACGGTTACGATTTTTGGTGGTCGCCCCCACATATACGCAAGCCCAACGTCCATAACTACATTAAACTGGCTCTGGCCGTTGGCCAAGCGATCCGCAGAGTAAATCCACGAGCCAAATACGTTGGACCGGCCCTTTCCAAAATGGATTTCCCTTTTCTCAAGGCGTGTTTTAAGGCTGGCTTGCTTCGGTACTGGAATGCCGTGACGGTGCACCCCTATCGGAGCCGTCCACCGGAAACTGTAGCTGCGGACTATCGTAGAATTCGGGCGATGATTCACCGGTACGAGCCTGCCGGAACACATATTCCGATCATCAGCGGAGAATGGGGTTATGCGTCCGGACCGAAATTCAGTACGCGGCGGCAAGCGCGATATCTAGCCCGGCAATTTTTGACCAATATGGCCAATGGCATACCGATCTCGATCTGGTATGACTGGCACGACGATGGGCCGAATCCCAATAATCCCGAGAACAACTTCGGCATTACCCATTTTACGTACGTAGGAGCACGCAATCCAGTCTATCGGCCCAAGCCCGCTTATTGGGCTGTCAAGGCCATGTCCAGCGCCTTGGCCGGCTTCCGATTCAACAAGCGACTGCGACTGGCCTCGCCACAGGACCATGTACTTCTATTTAGCAAAGGCCACAAAGTTCGGCTGGTCGCCTGGACCCAGGCCACAGCACACAGCGTGCGAATTCCCGCCAGTCCCGGCCGTTTTGCAGTAACATCTTACCTTGGCAAGAAATTGCCCGGCGTTAGAGCCACTACCCGCGGCCTGAAAATTAAACTAACCAAAGCGCCGCAATATCTGGTTCCGACCGGGTCTAATAATCTTCTGACCATAGCCGCGGACTGGCAGACGCTTCCACTGGAAAAATTTGGCCACGGTCCGGAACACGTGGTATTCCAAACGCGCGTGGCCGATCCCACCAGCCAGGTGATCGGCGTAAGGCTGTTTTCCGGGGCAGCTCTTGTCGGTAAGGGCCGCATTAAACCGGGCGCATATCGGGTGTTCTCTATCGTGCGGCCTATCCTACGATCCAGTGTCCGGAAACCTTTGCGGGTGCTACTGGCCATTACGGGCATGGGAAAAATAGCCCAGCAAACGCGAATATCCGTGGTCAACCCGCTGCGGGTTGAGATATTGCCGCTTGGGAAACAAAAATTTATGGCACGGATCGATAATCCGACAGGGGAAGAATTTTCAGGCACAGCCGAATTCAGTGCCCGTAAGGGCCAGATCATCGCACGCGGGAAAACATTGCTGGCCATCCTGGCGGGGAAGCATCACATAACAATCGACGCGCGGTCTAACAGGCCGCTGCCCATAAACCCGCAAGTCCACGTGACGCTGGTTTCCACCAGTGGACAACTTGTAGCCGAATCAAGTTTCCAGTGCCAGACTAACCTCGCTTGGAGCTTTGGCAGTCCCAGCGTGGGCACATGGCCAGGCACCGCCCAAGGAGATAGCTGGGTTGCCGCCAAGCCGCCCGCTCCGCCACCCACACAAACCGGCCCGGTGATGAGGCTCTCTTACCACTTTCGCAAAAAGGGGGCTCCTGTCGTTTCAGTTGTGCTCTGGGGCGGAAACAGAAATCCGTTAAGGTTGATTATTGGACAACCGCGATACATGACTCTGTGGCTCTACGGAGACGACAGCGACAACGGCATGGTGGCCCGCTTCAAGGATACCACGGGCCAGGTATTCCAGCCGCAAAGCGGTCCCATCGACTGGAAAGGCTGGAAGGCGGTGCGGTTCGTCCTAAACAGGTCGAGCGTGTGGCATTACGGCGGCGCGGATAATGGCACCATTCATTATCCAATTCAATGGAATTGCGTATTTTTGTTGGATGGGTCTATTCGGCGGCACCGGATGGGAATAATATATATGGCCTCTCCGACCATTGTTGGGACCGGCCAGGTAACACCGAAATAACCCAGATTTTGGACTACGGAAAATTTGGGGTGCATTATGCTTGATTGTTTCCCGGAAAATTGATATAATGAAATTAAGTTGGTAATGCCGCGAAAGGAGTCTCCATGGCGACTATGACGTTAGATGAAGTAGCCAAAATAGCAGGGGTTTCCAAATCCACCGTCTCGCGTGTCATCAACAATTCCTCACGCGTGGCTCCCGACGTGTCGCGTCTGGTGCTCGACACTATGCAAAAAATAGGTTATCAAGTGCCCGCCCGCCGCCCTGGGCCAAAAGCCATCGGCCGCAAAGGCATTCGTACTGGCAACATTCTGCTGCTCATGCTGGGTATGAGCGCCGGGGAACAGTTTCTGGGGCGTGGTTATCCGGAATTGTTGAATGGTATAGAAAATGCCACCCGAGAGAGCGGGTTGAAGCTCATTTTTTCCGGCATTGACCGGGACGGCGTTATCCCCGTAGCCTTGGACGAAGATGAGGTGGATGGGGTATTGCTTTTTGGCCACAGCCATTCCCTCTCACAAGCCGCCGGGGCGAGGCTCAAAGATATCCCCACTGTCGGCCTCATGCGTGGGTTCGATGAACTTCGCGGCCAAATTGATCGAGTTCTGTACGACAATGCCATGGTCGGCCCAATGGCCGCCGATTATCTGGCCAAGCGCGGGCACAAGTGCGTGGGGTTTTGGAGCATTGACCCCCTGCACCCGGCATTTATTCCGCGACTCAGAGATTTCACTAGGGTGGCCCAAGAAATCGGCTTAGAGGTGGTGTCGCTGGTTGCAGACCACAAGCCGGAAACATTCCGGCAGGAACTCGCTCAATACCAGGCCCTCTCAGAACGGTTGATTGCCGCCCCTGGAAAAATTACTGGCTTGTTTGTCGCGGCCGACTACCAATTACCGCAGCTTTACCATTCTTTGGAACTCAAAGGGATGCGGCCGGGAAAAGATTTGGATTTTATATCCTGCGATAATGCTCCTTTCTTCCTGGATCATCTTACTCCGCGGCCCGCATCGATTGACATTAATCTTAAACTGGTGGGCCGGCGCGGGGTCGAACAGTTATTATGGCGAATGGCCAATCCGGCGATCTGCAACCGATCCCATCTGCTCATTGAACCGGTGTTGGTGCCAGCCATGGACTAAAGGGACCGCAGGTTAAGATGGTCCCGCTAACAGTGAGGATTTTCGTCATGAAACGCAAGGTGGCCGACGGTTTTACCCTCATCGAGCTCCTCGTGGTGATCTCGATTATCGCCATTCTCATCGCCCTGTTGTTACCGGCCTTGGCGGCGGCCCGCGAGGAGGCGAATTGTGTGGTGTGCCTCTCCAAGCTCAAGCAGATGGGTACCGCCATGGAAGAATACGTAGATCAATACAATGACGTTATTCCCTATGGCGATATCCCCTACTCCAACGCCAGTACGGGCCAGATTAATAACGGATCTAGCAGCAGCCAACCCGATTGGACCGATTGGACCGTTCTCTTGTCATACGAGATGGTGGGAGGCGGCGCAGGCTACAACACCGAAACCGCCGCCCAAAAACAATTTTGTGCACAATTTTTTTCCGACAGCGACACCCTGCCAGGCAGCACGGAAGATTATTCCTGCCACCCGGTTCTGATGCCCACATTCGACGGCGGCAGCATCGCGCCATCCAGTGGGGCGTGGCCCGCCAGCTACGACGCTGCCACCGGCGGGGCATTTCCGCTGTACCGCATGGACAACATTCAGCGTCCCTCAGACCTGGTGATGATTATGGACGGCACCCAAATTGTTTCCGCCGGCGCGTCCACCGGCAATGCCGACAGCCAGTGCAAGAACATCAACAAGGCCAGTATCAACGGCGGTTCTTACCTCCTCTATGGTAGAGCCACCTGGCCGCCCGCCTACGAAACTCGACCCATCGACGCGGGACTGAATGTGGATTCCATCGGCGGCTACATCACCGGAGCCAACAACGAGCCGGAGTGGGGCAACATCCGCTGGCGGCATGATGGCAACAATGCGGCGAATTTTCTGTTTGTGGACGGCCACGCTGAAACGCGAGAGTATAATTCCGAATACAATTCGCAACTCAAAAACTACAACGTTGATATTCAGGCCCAATAAATCGCAACCAGGAGCTGATCGGGGTGGGTAAATCACAGTACGAAGTCGCGGCCTATTATTTCCCCAATTGGCACGTCGACCCACAGAATGAACTCTGGTACGGACCCGGTTGGACCGAGTGGAACCTTGTGCAGGCCGCCAAACCGCGCTATCCCGGCCACGCGCAGCCCAAGGTCCCTGCTTGGGGGTATTTCGACGAGAGCGATCCCGCCTGGGCGAGCCGCGAGATAACCTTGGCCCGGGAACATGGCGTTACGGCTTTTATTTATGACTGGTATTGGTACCACAATAAGCCCTACCTGCAGGGTGGGTTGGAACACGGCTTCCTGCAGGCACCCAATCACCGCACGATGAAGTTTGCTCTCATGTGGGCCAACCATACCTGGGTCAACATTCACCCCGCCCAGTTCAATAACCACCCGGAAGGTTTGGCCCGGGGAGAACTTTCAAAAAACCAATGGGAATCCGCCACCGATTACATCGTACAAAATTATTTTTCGAGACAAAATTATCTACGCTTGGATGGCCGGCTCTACTTTTCGATCTATGAGCTGGCCACCCTGATCAACGGACTTGGCGGCCTTTCCGCAACCCAAGACGCCTTGAACTCGCTGCGCAAGAAGGTTTCCCGCGCCGGCCTGGGCGAGTTGCACTTAAACGCAATTCTCTGGGGCGTGCAGATTTTACCGGCGGAAGTAAAACTCGACCACGCCGGCGCGGTTGTCGAATTTTTGGGGTTTAACAGCACCACCACCTACGCCTGGGTCCATCATTACAACCCTAATGAGCATGGCTTCCCACGGGGCAGTTACGCCCAGGCCATGGCCGCCAATTTCGCCCAATGGCGGAAAAGCCGCCTGGATTTACCGATTCCTTACTATCCCAACGTTAGTATGGGGTGGGATCCAAGTCCCCGCACCGTCCAAACCTCGCCCTATGCCAATCGTGGCTACCCCTGGACGGCCGTACTGGAAGGCAACACACCGGCGGCATTCCGACAGGCCCTGCACCACGCCAAGGAATTCCTGGATGGGTCGCCCACGGCCGCCAAGTTCCTGACGCTCAATGCTTGGAATGAATGGACCGAAGGTTCCTACCTTCTACCGGATACGGTCCACGGAACGGCCTACCTTCAGGCCATCCGCGATGTATTCGGTTAATGTCATCACCCAAGTAGAGGCTAGGCTGGTGAAAATTTTGAGAATTGAGCGAATAACGGAGGTGGGGCAAAACTTGGTTCTGTTGCGCCTCGAGGGATCTGGCGGCGGAAGCGGATGGTAATTTTGCGTTTTGTTTGCCCGGCGGAAGTCCTGATTCATCGGGAGGCCACGGCCAAAAAAATGGCCGGGCTGGAGGATAGGGGAACACAAATCGGATGCAACGATATTTTCATCAGGCCAAGCACAGGCTATAATAGTAAATGCCCCGTTGCCGAAAGATTCGCCTACGGCGGCCTAACTACCAGGCGAAGACCCCGAACACGAATGCCAACGGAAAGTGCGCATGATAAACTTCACCGCCATTGATTTTGAAACCGCCAACTACCAGCGAGACAGCGCTTGTTCATTGGCGATGATCAAGGTTATTGACGGCGCAATTGTGGATCAGTGGTTTGCCCTTATTCATCCACCACCTGGTGATTTTGTATTCACCTATCTGCACGGCATATCCGAGGCGGATGTCGCCTCGGCCAAAACCTTCGCCGAACATTGGCCTGATATCCGTGCTTTCTGCCGCGACACACCGATTCTCGCCGCACACAATGCGGCCTTTGACCGGGAAGTCTTGCAGTCATGCTGCCGATTTTATCGCATCAAGCCACCGCCCTATCGATTTGTATGCACTGTGCAAGCCGCCCGATGGGCTTGGCCCGGTTTACCCCGACACACCCTCGACGCAGTATGCCGCAAACTGAATCTTCCGCTCAACCATCATGATGCCCAGTCGGACGCGCAAGCCTGCGCCCGCATTTTGCTGCGCACCATCCAAGACGGTTATCCGATCAGCCATTGATAAGGGCCAAAGTCCGCACCCAGTATTTTGTGTTCAGCTCCATTCAAACTGATTGGTCCCGTCCGCCTTTTTCACCTTACCAAGGAGATAGGGTGTTTCGCCCAACGTCCGCAGGTGTGCCATAATGGGCTTGGCGTAATCCGGCCTTACCACAATGCAAAACCCGATGCCCATGTTAAACACGTTGAACATTTCTTGCTGATCCACGGGTCCATTTTTCGCCAGCCACGTAAAAATCGGCGGAATGGTCCAGGCATCCCGGCGCAGCCGCACGCCCAAACCATCCGGCAATACACGCGGTAAATTGCCCGGCAAGCCACCCCCGGTAATATGGCTCATTGCCCTTATCACATGTTTCACCCGGTATCTTTTCAGCAAAGCCAAGACCGATTTAACGTAAATTCGTGTTGGCTTAAGCAACTCTTCACCAAGCGTGCATTTGAATTCCTCAATAAAATCACCGGGCGATAGTTTGAGTTTGTCAAAACATATTTTCCGCACCAAGGCATAGCCATTGGAATGAATGCCGCTGCTGGCTAAACCAATGACACTGTCTCCAACTTTGACCTCCGAGCCATCCAAGACTTTGTCCCGTTCAACGACGCCCACGGCGAAGCCGGCCATATCAAATTCGCCCGGCGCGTAGACAGCCGGCATTTCCGCAGTTTCCCCGCCCAGCAGCGCTGCACCGGCTTCCACGCAACCATCAGAAACGCCTTTGACCATTTCCGTAGTAATGGCCGGGTCCAGCTTATGCACCGCCAGGTAATCCAGGAAAAATAAAGGCTCCCCGCCCTGCACCACCAGGTCGTTGACACTCATGGCCACCAGATCGATGCCCACGGTATCGTACTTTTTCATTTGGGCGGCGATTTTTATTTTCGTTCCCACTCCGTCGGTACAGGCAATGAGGACCGGCTCACGATAGTTGCGGGCAAAAAGTTTTTCGTTAAAGTCCAACCGGAAAAGGCCGGCGAAGGCTCCATATTTGCCCAGCACCCGCGGTCCGTGCGTCCGGGCGCAGAGGTGTTGTATCTGGTCAACCATTGCATCGCCGGCGTCGATATCGACACCAGCTTGTTTGTACGTGATATTGCCAAGTTTCCGCTTTTTCATCGGGCGAGAGTTTAGCAGAATATTTTCCGTCTGGCGAGTGTAGTGCAAGCGGTGCGGTTCCACGCTTAGCGGGTGTTGTGCATGGCCATAAAGAACTGGTTCATCGCCGCATGCATCTGCGGGTTTCCACTGGCCAGGCCGCGGGCCATCATCTGCGGAAGCCGGGCGGCAAAATTGCCACCTGGTCCATGGCCGTGACCCGGCCCATTGCCGCCATTTTGCGGATGGGCCGCCTTCCATTTGGCGTGCATCATTTTAAAGCGGGCCTTCATCTGGCGCACGACCGCCTGTTGCTGGGCCGGAGTGGCGCGGGCAAAGGCCAACAGAAAGGCCTCAAAATGGGCGCGGCGGTTTTGCCACATAGCCCGCCGCTGCGCGGGAGTCATGGTTCGCCAGGCGGAGCGATTAAAACGGTGGCCGGGATGAAACATGGGAAATTGCAGGGGTTTACCGGCATTTTGCGCCATAATTTTGGCCACCTCCGGCGAAAGACCCGCAGCCCGCACCGGCCTGCTTAAGAGCATGTGTCCGTACACCGCCAGAATGGCCAGCACCAGCACCCCCAATACAATCAGAGAGCGTTTTGCGCGGGCTAATTTCTTGAGGCGGTCCATGGTTGCAACTGGGGGCATAATACATCTCCTTAAGACGGTCTGTTGTTAATGCCAAGTGGGTGCCGGCTGGGAAGTGGCACCGTTCACTTGTGTGATATCCTGAGCCGTACCTACATGCCAATCCGCGAATAAAACGTTGGCGGATGTCGGCTGCCACGCCGGACCATGAAATGGATACATATCCGCCAAAACCCAGGTGCCCGCGGCGGAAAGCAACTGGTAGACATCAATGGTGTGATTTGGCGGCCCTATTTTCCAATTCTGAATAACATCGCCGGAAAGACCCATGTTGTATTGGTAGCTGGTCCCTTCCGCGGCAAAATACGAGGGATAGGTCGTTGAAGAGCCGGCGGGCGTAAAGGAATTGATATCCGCTGGACATAACCACGCCGCCGGAGTGCCATGGTCGTTAATCGGCGGCACCCAATTGGGTGTGGGAATGGTGGCCGGTGGTTGTACCTTGCCAATGACGCATTGAATTGGCGGCGGATTGGTTACCACAATACCCTGATCGGTCGTGATGGAGTAATTCACGGTGGGCATCATCGGCGAAACGGGAAAAATGTTGTTGCTATCTTCCTGCAGATACTCCTGAAATTCCTGGCCCAAACTATGCAGGTTGGCCTGACAGGCAATTTGCTCAGCCCGTTGTCGCGCCGCCGCCAAGGCCGGCAGCAGCAGACCTATCAGCAACGCTATAATAGCAATGACGACCAACAGCTCCACCAGGGTAAAACCGTGTAGGGGCCGGCGGGAGTGATTCGATACACTGGCGTTCTTCATGGTCTGATAATCCTCTATCCAACATCCTTCAAGTACGGTTCCACCGCGTGGCAAGACCGTCTTATTGTTCAGCGGCATACGGCCTAGCACTGAGTCCATAGCGACATACCTACTAGGGAAACGTAGCACATTCATTAAAGTTGCAGGTAACCTCGGCCGGCCGGGCGGTCCCAGCACTGCTTTCCGCTCCGATGGCTGCGGCCATATTACCGTAGGCTCTGCGAGCATGAAAGCCGCACCTTGGGCCGAGCGTCTTGCGGAATTTTCCACGCCCTTTCTCGCCGATCCTTTATTTCAGGGTGGGGCCGGATTTTTGGGAAACGTCACGGAAACCCGCGGCAGCAATCCTGCGGCCGGCGAATGAGAACGCAACACTGTGCTGACCACGGGGCTTGCCCCAAGCCATAGTCACAACCCTTACCTTATTCCACTGATAAGCATGACTCCCCTTGCCAGCCAAACCTTGCTATAATAAAAACGTAGTTAAAGGTTAGTGCTGCCGCCGGCAAAGATGCAGCATTTAGAAACGGAGTACAACGTCCATGAGTCAATTTTCAAATTCGGGTTATAATGATGCACTGGTCCCTTCGGAACAGGCGGATGTCGTTGCACAACGCAGATTTATCAGCAAAGTTTTTGCGTGGATGACAGTTGGGCTGTCGGTGACAGGTATCGTGGCGCTTTTGGTATCCGGTAATAAGGCCGCTAATCAATTTGTGAACGGCAACCCGCTTACCGGCATTATTTTGTTTGTCCTTATGATCGGTCTGATTTTTGCCATTCGCGGTGCGGTAGCTAAATTACCGGCCGTTACCGCCACGTTGTTGTTTCTGCTTTTCAGTGCCGTCATGGGGGCGGCGTTATCGTCGATTTTTCTGGTTTACACAAGAAGCTCGATATTTGAGGTGTTTTTTATCTCCGCAGCCACCTTCGGCAGTTCGGCTGCCTATGGGTATATTACGCAGCGCGACTTAACTTCCATCGGCCATCTTTGCGGCATGGCTCTCTGGGGAATTATTATTGCGATGATCGTAAACATGTTCATGCAGAACTCGGCCTTTGAATACCTCATCAGTATTATTGGAGTATTGGTTTTTGTGGGGCTAACGGCCTATGACACTCAGAAAATCAAGTACATGTATATGGCCGGACCAGATGGATCACAGGCCAACGAAAAGGCCTCCATTCTTGGGGCTTTGACACTGTATCTTGATTTTATCAATATTTTCCTGTTTCTCCTGCAGTTGTTCGGCCAACAGCGCGATTGAACGATGGCTTGCTTTTCAAGAGCCATTAGCGCATAATGTTGGCAACAACGGCACACCCACCGGCCTGCGGGCTTGGATGGGTGGGCGTTTTTCGTAAGAAAGGCGACGGCCTGGACCGGCGCAGGTGTAATTCGCCATCGGCGGACGCTTGCTAACCTGGCTAAGGCAGTCGGTGTTGTTGAAAGGTTTTTTATGTCAACGTCCACTTCCCCCATCGGGGCGGGGGCCAACGTGCCTGCCGCCAAAACCACATCCAAAGCCCCCCACCCAGTTGTTGCCGCACCTCTGCATGGTGCAGGCAGCATCGTGGTGGAAAATGTCGCCAAAGCGACGGAGTCCACCGCCGGCGGATTGCCGGTCTTGGGTCGTCCCACCGGCAAAACGGATCGCTTTAACGGCATGACTGGCGCGCAGATACTCCTCCAGATGTTGCTGGAACACGGAGTCACGGATGCCTTTGGCTATCCGGGCGGAGCCATTTTGCCCACGTTTGACCAGCTCTACGAAAAGCAATTGAATTTTATTCTGGTGCGGCATGAACAGGGTGCCGGCCACATGGCCGATGGCTACGCGCGTGCCACCGGCAAACCGGGAATTGTGATTGTCACCAGTGGCCCTGGTGCCACCAATACCGTTACCCCGCTGGCCACGGCGTACATGGATTCCATACCCATGATCGTCTTTTCCGGGCAGGTGCGAAGCTACCTGATCGGTAACGATGCGTTTCAGGAGGCGGATGTCACCGGCATTACCCGACCGGTGACCAAACGCAATTATTTGGTGAAAAATGTGCGTGACCTGCCACGGATCATCAATGAGGCCTTCATTATCGCCACCACGGGCCGCCCCGGTCCGGTGCTGGTGGATTTGCCGGTGGATGTGACCACGGGGAAAATCGAGGATGCGGTGGATGATACGCCGTATCTGCCGGGCTATAAAATTTTCAAGGCCGGCCACAGCAAAATGGTCAAGGCCGCAGCCGATTTAATTAATGCCTCGGAACGTCCGGTGTTGTACGTGGGCGGAGGAGCGATTCTCAGCCAGGCGTGGCCGCACGTGCGGGAAATTGCGCGCAAAGGCAACATTCCCACCACCACCACTCTTCTGGGACTGGGGGCGTTTGATGAAAACAGCCCCCTTAGTCTGCACATGCTGGGCATGCACGGCAGCGCGTATGCGAATTATGCCGTGCAGGAAAGCGACTGCCTGATTGCCGTGGGCGCACGCTTTGACGACCGTGTGACCGGTAATCTGAAACTTTTTGCCCCCAAGGCAAAAATAGTGCATGTGGATATCGACCCCTCAAGCATCAGCAAAAATGTGAAAGTCGATGTGCCGGTGGTCGGAGATGCGCGGCTGTGCCTGGAGGAAATGCTGGGCTTGATTGAATCGCGTCCACGCAGTTCGTGGCTCGCGCAGGTGGCCCGCTGGAAGGCTGCTTTTCCTTTTGCCTACAAAGACGATACCGCGCTTTCCAAACCGCAGGCGGTCATTGAAGCCATCAATAAAGTGACCGGTGGAAAGGCGGTGTTTACCACAGGCGTGGGTCAACACCAGATGTGGGCGGCGCAGTTTGTGCGTTGGAGCATACCCCGCAGCATGATCACCAGCGGCGGCCTTGGCACCATGGGCTTTGGTTTGCCGGCGGCTATTGGCGCACAGGTGGGCCGTCCCAATGAACTGGTGATTGATATTGACGGCGATGCCTCGTACATCATGACGGCGATGGAACTGGCCACCATGAGCCAATACAACCTGCCGGTAAAAGTGGCGATATTGAACAATCGCTTTCAGGGTATGGTGCGACAATGGCAACAGCTTTTCTATAAAGGACGCTTTTCGCATAGCGAAATGGTGAACCCGGATTTCGCGGCTATGGCCGAAAGCTTTGGCATCCGGGGTCTGCGCTGCCATCGCAAAGAGGATTTAATCCAGTGCGTAGAGGAAATGGTGAACCATCCCGGCCCGTGCGTGGTGGATTTCCTCTGCGAAACAGATGAAAACGTGTATCCAATGGTGGCCAGCGGAAAAGGACTCCACGAGATGGAGTTGGGCATTGTCGGCTCGGCCGCACCCAACAGCAATCGCGAGATGGGGACATTGGCCTGAGTCGGTCTGCCGCCTTTTAGCGACCGCAAGCTGCGCTGCAAACAAGCGCCGCGGCAGGCCAATACCGGTTCGCCAAAGGCTACATATTTAAGGAGAATTTTATGCGTCATATTTTAACCGCCACCGTGATGAATGAACCCGGCGTGCTGGCCCATGTTGCCAACATGTTTTCCGCCCGTGGATTTAACATTGATTCGCTGGTCGTCGGCCGAACCGAAGATCCAAATTTTTCGCGTATGACCATTGTGGTAACCGCCGACGAGCGCACCCTCGATCAGGTGCGCAAACAACTGGCTAAAATCGTTACCGTGGTAAAAGTTCGGGACTACAAGGAAACGCCCTATGTCTCGCGGGATCTCATGCTTATCAAGCTAAGCGCTGCCTCCAGCAGCCGCAGCGAAATTATTGAACTCGCCGCGTTGTTCCGGGGGCGCGTTGTCGATGTGGGCATGAGCAGCCTGATGGTGGAACTTTCCGGTGAAGAAGAAAAACTCGATGCCTTTGTGGAATTGGTGCGTCCTTACGGAATCCGCGAATTGGCACGCACGGGCGTGATCGCCATGTCGCGGGGAGCCGCGACCAATGCCGCAGCCGACGAAGAAGTGCGAACCGACCAGCGTCCGGCCACGGCCAGAGCGGCGGTTCGCCAGCCTTTGTCCGGCAAACGCCAGCCGACTCAGCAGGAACTTGAGGCCACTCCTCCGGGGTAACACCCGGTAGGCGCCTTGAGGAAATTTCCGGGTATACTACATAGGCTGGGGCTTTTTGCGAGCTGCTTCGGCTGTGATAAACGTGAGGTGCAGCAACTTCCAGTGCGTTGGCGAACGACACAGGAAAGGCGGTAGTCACCGATGAATGACCGGGAACGTTTTAACGCGACCATGCACTATAAGCCACGGGATCGCAGTCTAATCTGCGATTTTGGATTCTGGCCGGAAACCATTGACGGCTGGCACGTGCAGGGTTTGCCGGCGTGGGTTACCGGCGGACACGATACCACGCAAACCGACAAATTTTTCGGTATGGATTTATACAATGGCGGCCCATCGCCCAACGTGGGCCTCTACCCCGCATTTCCCGAAAAAGTGTTGGAAGATCGGGGCGATCATGAGGTGGTGCAGCAATCGGACGGGGTACGGGTGCTGCGAAAAAAATACATGGGGTCCATTCCATCCCATCTGGGCCACCTCCTGGTGGATCGCCAAAGCTGGAATACGCACTACAAACCAAGACTAGATGCCGGCTCACCCGGCAGGTTTCCCACCGGCTCGGACTTGGACAAGGCCGTTAAAATATGGATTGATCCGCATCGCCGCACCCCTTGCGTAGGGTGGGGAGGCAGCCTGTTTGGCTGCTTACGCGACTGGATGGGTATGGAAAATATCGTTTTGGTTCCGTATGACGACCCGGAATGGTTTGAAGAAATGGTCACCACCCTGGCGGATGTTACCGTGGCCATGCTGGGCCGCATGTTTGCTGCGGGAGCCTGCTTGGATGCCATTAGTATGTGGGAGGATATGTGCTTCAATTCCGGACCATTGCTAAGCCCGCATTTGTTCAAAAAATACCTGGTGCCGCAGTATCGGCGCATTACGGATTTGGCCCGCAGCCACGGTGTGGATGTGATCTGGGTGGATTGCGATGGGAAAATTGATGATCTGCTGCCTCTGTGGCTGGAAGCAGGCGTTAATTGTATGTTTCCCTTGGAAGTAGGCACTTGGCAGGCGGATCCGGTGCAATATCGCGAGCATTATGGGCGGGAACTTTTAATGATGGGCGGATTTGACAAACACATTCTCGCCCGCAGCAAAAAAGATATTCAACGCGAGGTGCATCGGTTAACGCCTCTGGTGGAAGACGGAGGATTTATCCCCTTTGCCGACCACCGGGTACCGCCGGATGTCCCACTGGAAAATTATCTGTATTACTTGGAGCAGGCGAGGCAATGCTGGGGGAAAAATCATCCCAGCCTCAAGCCACTGGGGCAACTGGAGTTGGCCAAAGAGAGTCTGCCGCGTAAAGCACAAACCCAGCCCCAAGCCGGGTGATCCGGCGTCGGTGCCGTCTTGCCTGGCCCCAACATAAGAGAATTGATGAATAGCGCACCCATGTCATTGTATATTGACGCCCCCACCGGAGCGCGAACGGTGTTGCTGGATCAGAGCCAGCAAGTCTTGCCACTCACTGAAATACTGCGGCATTTCGGGTTGCCGCTCAATACCCGATGCGGTCAGCGCGGAAAATGCGACGGCTGTCTGGTAGATTTGCTGCAGGGAAGCTTGATCCATCTGATGGATGGCCAAACAATTAACGCCGTTGGGGAACCATTATCCGTGCGGGCTTGCGAATACCACCCCGCGGACACTCACACTTCCGAGAATGAATTGCGGATCTGCGTCCCGGCCAGATCTTTGCTGGCTTATGAGCCGCAGGTGCTTAAGGATTACAGCATCAGTGTGCCGTTTTCCAAGTTTCCGCTGTGGCAGCAGATTCCGGTCCAGCGGCAAGGCGCGGATGAGCGCGGCGTCACGGTCGAAGCTGCGGCCCACCATCTGAAACAATCCTTGGGTTTACGCTCCACGCCCAGCGTTACCCCGGCAGCCCTGCAACAGTGGGAGCAGAGCCAGAGTGCCTTTGAGGTTTGGGCCGTGTTGCAATATCAACCCGATGGTTGGTCCATTAGCGCATTTGAGCGTGCGCCTCTCCAGCAGGCTCTGGGAGCAGCCATCGACATCGGTACCACCACGGTAGTAGCACTGCTGGTGGATTTGGACACGGGGCAGGTGCTGGCCCAGGCGGCGGATTTTAACGGCCAGATTAACCTCGGCGATGATGTGGTAACACGAATATCTTTATGTGGGCAGGATCCCACCATGATCGCACGTATGCACGAGGCTATCTGTGAGAACACCATTGCTCCGCTGCTGCGGGAGACATTGGAAATCGCCCGGGTGCCGCCGGAGAAACCGCTGGAGGCTATGGCGGTGGCGGGGAATACGACCATGCAGCATTTGTTTGCCGGTGCGGATCCTTCGGGACTGGGCACCGTGCCGTTCAAACCTAAATTTTTGGAGTATCTGCATTTAAACGGCGCTACGGTATTTACCGCCGCCAAGACCGAAAACGCACCAGCCAAGGTCGTTCATCTTCTGCCGTCACCAGCGGCTTATGTAGGAGCCGACCTGGCTGCGGGCATTCTGGCCTCCGGACTCATTTACGATGATGGGCCATCGTTGCTCATTGACATCGGCACGAATGGAGAAATCATTTTCAAAAAGCAGGATTTGCTTTTGGGCTGCGCCACCGCCGCCGGGCCCGCCTTCGAAGGTGCCGGCCTGGCCTGCGGCATGCGGGCCGGCGATGGTGCCATAGCTTACGTCCATCTCAACGCCGATCCCCTGCAAATTGAAACCCGGCGCATTGGCGAGAACGGCCATGTCGCCGGGTTGTGCGGCTCGGCTTATGTGGATTTTCTGGCGGAAGCCCGACGCATCGGCCTGATTGATACCATGGGCCGCTTTGATCTCCAAGCCGTCCCGGCCGCTCATTCCCACATCATCTCCTGGCGGTCGCGGCACGGTTCCGTGGAAGACCGGGCTATGGTGCTGGCTTATGGCCAGGCCAAACGCCCCATTGTTGTGGCGGAAGCGGATATTGCCGGACTGCTGTCATCGAAAGCCGCAATTGCCGCGGGAATCATGATTTTGATGAAGCGGGCTGAAGTGACGCCGGACCAGATTAAGCGCGTTTACCTGGCCGGTGGTTTTGGAACGTACATGATCGCCGCCAATGCCATCGCTTGCGGCCTCTTGCCGGGCTTTTCTCCGGAGCAAATTATCCCCGTGGGCAATACATCACTGGCGGGAGCGTACTTGGCGCTGGTGGATGCTTCAGCCATGGATGAAATCCGCCGGATCGCCCGATCGGTGCAAACCATTGAATTGAATCTCGACCCGGAATTTGAAACCACGTATATCGACCAACTGGCTCTGCCGGAAAGACCGCGTCGTTGAGCCGGGACAACTGGAGCACGGACAACTGCGCCTGCAGCGCTGCACTGGGACCGTCTTATAGGCCGGCTGTCGGCTTTGCCCGCAACCGGTACACCAGCCAGGAACCCAGCCACACCGCCGCAGTCAACACCACAAACCCGGCACCAACCAACACAAAGTGATTGTTGATAATGGCCACCCAGGATTGAGTCTGCGGTGAGAACATTCCCCAGATTTCAATGAGGCCGATCCCTATGGCCATGACAATCGTGGTCAAGGTCATGGCGGCATTGTAGTATCTGGCACCACGCGGCGTGGTAAGCGCCCAGTTGCACGCGGAAAGAATGAGAATATTATCCAGGGAATCGACCAGACTCATGCCGGCGGCAAAGAGCAGCGGGAACAAAAGACAATACCAGAAGGGCATGCCCTGTGATGCCGTGCCGGCGGAAATAATCAAAATCGCCACTTCGCTGGCGGTATCAAAACCCAAACCAAATAGAAATCCCACCACAAACATCTTCCAGTTGGTGTCCACCAACTTCAAGACCGGCCCCAACAGGGGAGTCAATAATCCGCCGGAAACGACCGTCTGGGCATCGTGGACGTCTTGGGCATTTTTCCAGTCGCGGCGTTCTTTGTGCTGCGTCCAGGAATGATACAATCCCCAAAAATTCGCGCCGCCCACCGCCAACAGCAGTGCTGCGGAAACCACACCGCCAAAAACCGTTCCAAATTTCAACAGGCCGGAAAGCGAGTGGCTTACGCGGTTGACGCTGAGAATCAACAGCAAAGACAGCCCCACCACCACGGTGGAATGGCCCAGCGAAAACATCAATCCGACCGAAATTCTTTTTTTTCCCGCGGTGAGCAACCGACGGGTCACGCCGTCAATGGCGGCAATATGATCGGCATCCAGCGCATGGCGAAGCCCAAAAACATAGGCAGTTGCAGCCAGCGCCAGCAGTGCCGGGTGGTTATGAAATACCAGCGCCACAAGCACCCACAAGCCCAGGCTCCAAAGGGCCAGCACAGCCAGCAGCCATAAGCCGGCCGCCTTTACGCCGCGTTTCCGCTGGATCACATACATGGCGCTTCTCCTGATCGCCTGGAGCACAGGTATTGGCGTTAGCTCGGCCACACGGCGGTCACCGTACACCTACGACCGGCACCGACGAGAGCCGCCCTGCTCCGGACGGACTATTGCCCCTCCAGATGCTTTTCTATTTCCACCATGGCCCGCGTTTCGTGTTTGGAACGATAGACCGCCCAGGCAATAATCACGATGGAGATAACCCCAATGGTTGGTGCAATCCAAGGATGGGAGCTTAACTGATTAATGGCACCCGAGGGCAGGTAGGTTGCCTCGGTTTTCCACAGCGACGCATCAAATGGCAATACCAACGGTACCGCCAGCAGTGCCACCATATTCATCACCTTCAGCAGAGGGTTAATGGCGGGGCCGGCGGTATCCTTGAGCGGATCGCCAACCGTATCGCCGGTAACCGCGGCTTTGTGCCGCTCGGATCCTTTGCCTTTGTTTTCGGAAGGGTTGCGTGGTTCATCTTCGATGGTTTTTTTGGCGTTATCCCACGCCCCACCGGCATTGGCCATAAATACCGCCATCAATTGGCCGGACAAAATCGCTCCCGCTAAAAATCCGGCTAAAGCCACCACCCCCAGCAAAAACCCGACCAGCAAAGGCGAAAGAATGGCCAGAAATCCCGGACCAATCAATTCGCGCTGGGCCGTGGACGTGCAGATATGCACCACGCGACCATAGTCGGGTTTCTTTTCACCGCTCCATATTTTTGCATCACGAAACTGCAAACGGCATTCCTTGACGATTAAAAATGCGGCCCGCCCCACCGCCCGAATGGTCATGGAACTAAATAAAAATGGAACGGCCCCACCCAGCAGCAATCCCACCAACAGCTTAGGATTGGCCACCGTCATAATACCAGACACCGCCCGATATGCCGCCTCGGCGACACGGGCGTGATCGGACTTGCCCCCGGTGGCCACCAGCGTGATAAACGCCGCAAACAAACTGATGGCTGCAATCACGGCCGAACCGATGGCGATGCCTTTGGTAAGCGCTTTGGTGGTATTGCCGGTGGCATCGAGGTCGGCCAGCACTTGGCGGGCTCGAGTGTAGTTGGCTTCACCCATCTCTGCGCGATCATAGCCCATTTCGCCGATACCGTTGGCGTTGTCCGCCACCGGCCCAAATACATCCATACTCAAGGTGTTGCCGGCCAGTGTAAGCATACCAATACCCGTCATGGAGATACCATAAGCCACGAAAATAGGATTGGTCCCCATGAAGATCAGGCTGCTGGCGGTGACGCAGCACGCAATGATGACAATAGCACTCACCGAGCTTTCCATTCCCACCGACAATCCGGTGATGATGTTGGTAGCCGAGCCGGTGGCGCAGGACTTAACCATTGAATCCACCGGAGGCTCGTGGGTACCGGTGAAGTATTCTGTGGATAAATTCAAAGTGAGGGCCAGGATAATACCCACCAACGTGGCCTCGGCCGGACGCATATCCAGGCCATGAATGCCAAAGTTGGCCCACCACGGAGAACCGTTAACAAGCGCACTCAAACCCGCTACGTGCGCGATGGCTGCGGCATTAAACCGCAGATACCAAAACCCGACCGCCAGAAAACCCACGGTGCTAAGCACCGCCCCGAGGCGATAACCGCGGTTAATGGCTCCCATGGCTGCCGCATCGTTGCCGGTACTGGAGGCGCGAACACTGAAGGTGGCAATCATATCCGAACACACGCCCACGCCACGGACCAACAGCGGAAAAATCATGCCGATATGGCCGAAGCTGGCCCAGCCCAAAATCATGGCCGCAACCATGGTGACTTCATAGCTTTCAAAAATATCCGCGGCCATGCCCGCACAGTCGCCGACATTGTCGCCGACATTGTCCGCGATGGTGGCAGCATTTCGTGGATCATCTTCCGGAATATCCTTTTCCACCTTGCCCACCAGATCCGCCCCAACATCCGCCGCCTTGGTATAAATTCCACCCCCCACCCGCATGAATAACGCCAGCAGAGTGCCGCCGAAACCAAAACCAAGCAGGGCCTCCGGAGCACGGTTACCGAAATACATAAAGATCGTGGTAGCGCCGATCAATCCCAGTCCATCGTTGAGCATGCCCGTAACCGTGCCGGTGCGATAGCCGAGCTGCAGCGCTTTGCCGAATCCTTGCGGAGCCGCCGCCGCCACCGCCAGGTTGCCTTCCGTTGCCATCAACATGCCGACGGTCCCCACCGCCATTGAAAAAAGCGATCCCATAAGGAAGGCAATACCACGCCCAAACGGCAAATTCCATCCCGCGGCACTGGTCCAACTGGCGGTGGCCACCAGCACCACGGCAATGAGTCCGATCAGCGGAAGCAAGGTTCGCCGCTGCCGGCCCAGGTACGCGATCGAGCCTTGCCGTATAGCCAACGCCACCTCCTGCATTTTGGCGGTACCGCGATCCGCTCGCTTAATCAAACGGATTAAAAAAGCCGCATAGCACAAACCGGCGATTGCGATGAGCAACACCATGATCAAGGCAATGCGTTCCGGCACGGTGAAACTGGAGGTATACAGAAAACCGAAAGGATGAAATACGCCAGTGGTGGTCCGAGCGGACTGGTTGATGACCCCGCCTTTTATAAACGGGTACTCATGTTGGGTAATGCCGATATAAATGGTCAGAAATCCGGCCAGTACGAAGGCCATCACAGTACTTTTGGCGTGGCCCAAGAAAAACTTTTTCCACTCGTTGACGCTGGTAAAGGTCATATCCGGTCTCCTTATTTTTATGCCGACCGCAACGTGAGAGGCAGTCGGCCTATCACCGTGCGTATTATTGCGCCTGGGCCAAAGCCGAGGCGCAATGTCACACGCACTCACCTACTTCTAGGGTTAAGCCGAAATCGTGTCAATATCTGCTGGCGGTGTGCCGGCCAGCGAAAATTCACCCCGACACCGTGTCTTTCACCCCGGCACCAGAGCCTGCACGCCGAAGGCCACGTGTGGAGATAGCAGTGTGCGCCTGCCACGGACGCGCTGCGGTTCGGGCCCGCCTCGCGTCTGGGGATGAACCGGTAATGTGTCCCGGCCGATGCGGTAATGAGGCCAATACCCTTGCCAGCACGAGCGATCCGCGACATCGACCACCGACATTGAACATACGTATTGATCTCTTGGTGGCCTTGGACCCACGGAACGGTTCGCCTGCCCACCTGTGTGGAAACGATTCGTGGTGCTCTGCGCCAAGGCCCGCGCCAACCCCGGTTAACGCGTGCGCTTTAGGAAATTTACCTATTATCAATAAGGGTAAGAACCTATATGACATCCGGTAATTGTCCTATAGGCATGGCCCAGGTGTTTCGGCGATACTAATTCCTGTGCAGTGGCAGATACCAGCATGGTGCGGTGTCGGCCACATGTAGTTGCGTGGTTTCGCAATTACAGGCCAATGCAACTGATGAAGATGGAGTTGCTGATGTTAGTCCGGATGAATGATGAGCTGTGCGGATTGATGGGCGGGTTTTTCTCGCTGCTGGCCCATCCGACCAGAATCCGGATATTCTGCGCTCTCCAGCATGGCCCGCAAACGGTTTCAGTATTGGCAGAGAAATCCCAGATTACACTACCCAATGCTTCCCAACATCTGCGAGTTATGCGACAAAACGGAGCGTTGACCAGTGAGAAGCGTGGCCAGCACGTTTTTTATCAGATTGCGGATCCCCGGTTTCTTCAGGCTGCCGAAATGATTCGCGACGCCTTGGTTGAAAGGGTGCAAGGCCAGGCCCGCCGGGCGGCCCGTGGTACCGCGTACCACAAGGCCCAGCCACCACGACATTCCATGCCCGCGGTGACAACCAACGCCGGCGACGAACGAAATAGTGATCGTGTATTACCACTTTTATAGAAGGAGTTCTTATTATGACCACCGAAGAGTTAACCGCCATAACCCCGGACAAGGTAATTGATGCCCGAGGCACCGCCTGCCCAGGTCCGCTGCTGGAAGCTAAAAAGGGCATTGGTGCGGTAAAAGTAAGCCAGATCATTGAAATTAAATCCAACGATCAAGGCTCGCGTAAAGACATCAGTGCCTGGTCGGGCAAAATCGGCCATGAATTTCTAGGTTTTATCGAAGCAGATGGCCACGACCGGCTGTTTGTACGCCGCAAAAAATAACAGCGGTCTTGGCTTAAATCCCGGCAATATCGAGGTGCTGTATGGTCGCCGCGTTTACCCCAAAAATTCTGGTTTTAGCCACGGAGCGCTGCGCGTATCCCGGAGCAGATGCCGTGGGCAAAGCCCATCTGGAATACGGTTCCAACATTGACGTGCTGCGGGTGCCATCCCCAGTTCTGTTTCCGATGGACTTTTATCTACGCTGCTACGCGCGGGGAATAGATGGCATATTGATCGCGGCCTGCGGGTCCGACTGCCCCTATCGAGGCGCTTACGATCGTCTGGCCGGGCGCATTGATAAACTTACGGCCGTGATGAAACGTGAGGGGCTGGAAATACAGCGCATTCGCCTCACCGCCATCTGCACCGTTTGTATCAAGGCGTATCTCAAGGAAGTTGGCGAGCTTAATGATAAATTACTCAAGTTAGGCCCGGTAGATCGCGCCAAGGCCGCCACAATTGAGCAAATATGCCGACGGGAACTACGAACTCCTGGAGCAGTAGCCAAAGTTCAACCCGTCAGCGCATGATGAAAGGTGCATGTCATGGTAGCAATGGAAAAGCAAATTCATACCGATGTACTGGTGGTTGGCGGCGGCATCGCCGGAATTCAGTCCGCTTTGGACATGGCGGATCAGGGATTTAAGGTCATCATCGTAGAGCGACAGTCCAGCATCGGCGGGCAGATGATCGCGTTAAGCAAAGTCTTTCCCACGTTGGATTGTGCCAGTTGCATCACCACACCCAAAATGTCGGCCGCGGCCCATCATCCCAACATTCAGATAATGGTCAATACCGAAGTCAACGCGCTGAAAACAGTTGGTACCGGACAACAAGTGACCGTGACCCGCAAGGCAACGTACGTGGACCCGGAAAAGTGTATTGGTTGCCGCCTTTGTGAATACGCCTGCGAAATCGAATATCCCGATCCATTTGAACTGGGATTGGGGGCCATACGGGCCATTGCCATTCCCTTTACCAACGCCATTCCCCAAAAAGCGGTGCTGAACCCGGATTACTGCACCACCTGCGGACTCTGCGCCCGGGCCTGCCCGACGGACGCTATCGATTATGCACAGGAGCCGCAAACCTTTACCATCCAGGCTGATACGGTGATCGTGGCTTCCGGTTTTGCGCTCAACAGCCTGCAGGTGAAGCCTCAATACAATGCAGCGCAAAGTAAAAACGTCATTTCACCATTGACCATGGAACGTCTGCTGGCCCCACACGCCCCTTATGGACGCGTACTGCGGCCGTCGGACGGCAAAGTTCCCGGTTCCATCGCCTTTGTGCAATGTGCCGGCTCGCGTGACGAAACGATCGGCGTGCCCTATTGTTCGCGCGTTTGCTGCATGTACGCCATCAAGCAGGCCATGCTGCTTTCCGGAGCCTTGCCCATGGCGGATATCACCATTTACTACATGGATATCCGGGCCTTTGGAAAAGGCTACGAGCAGTTCTATCAAAATGCCAAAGCCATGGGCATTAACTTCGTGCGGGGGAAAGTTGCCCTTATTGAGTCTGCTCCCAATGACGATATGCTGCTGCACGTCGAATACACTGAAGAGGCGGTGAATCCATGTCGCAAGCAACGCCATGATCTGGTCGTATTGGCGCAGGGCATGTTGCCGCAGTGGAATGTCTCTGAGCACTCAGCGCTGCAACGCGGCCCGGACGGTTTTGTGGCCTCGCCCGATATCATCAATCCCAGCGCCACCAATCTGCCGGGTGTCTTCGCCGCCGGGACCGCGCTGGGGCCGAAAGACATTGTGGACACCATCACCGAATCCGGAGCCGCGGCCATGGCCGCGCGCCGTTATTTGCATCGGCAAAACAGCGACGACAACCAGAGCCTTCCGCACAATACGGCGGTGGTGCACCTGATGCAGCGGACTGCGACGGAAGCCCACGCTGACCAGGCCGCCCAAGCCAGGCTTTGAAAGGAGATGCGATGAATACGATCAACAACACCCAACACGAACATCCGGAGCCACGAGTCGGCGTTTATATCTGTCGCTGTGGCGGAAATATTTCCGACGTGGTGGACGTTGAACGCGTCGCTGACGTATCCCGGCATATTCCCGGCGTGGTGGTGGCCAAGGTTCACACCTTTTGTTGCAGCGATCCCGGCCAAAACACCATCAGCCAGGATATTCAGGCGGAAAAGCTCGACCGCGTGGTGGTGGCTTCCTGTTCGCCATTTCTCCATGAGCTTACTTTTCGCGGAGCGGTGCAGCGTGGGGGTTTGAATCCGTACCTTTATGAGCACGTCAACATCCGCGAACAAGGCTCCTGGGCCCATAAACATGACCCCGCGGGAGCCACGGTCAAAGCCATTCGCATGATTGCGGCGGCGGTGGGCAAATTACAATACTCCACTCCACTGGATCAAATTCGGCTTCCCAATCACCGCAAGGCACTGGTCATCGGAGGCGGCATTGCCGGCATGAAAGTCGCCGCTGATCTGGCGGGACGCGGCATTCCGGTGCTGCTGGTGGAATCCAGCGGCCGTCTCGGTGGACGATTAAATCAATGGAATCGGGTGTTCCCAACAGATGCCCCCGCGGGTCAACTGGTTACTAAACTCCTGGCCCAGCTTGATGAAAATCCGCTGGTGGAAATACTCCTGAATTGCAAGGTCACCGCGGTCACTGGTTTCGTGGGCAGCTTTCAGGTAACCATTGAAGGACCGATCGGACCGGCGGGAGCCAAAACCTCCGCGCAAGCCACCATCGGAGCTATTGTCATGGCTACCGGTTTTAGGCCCTACGTTCCCGATGATGGCGAATTTCTCTATAAGAAAGATCCGGGGGTGGTCACGATGCCGGAATTCATTGACTTGATGCGCGGTCAACAGGCTGCGGCCGGCCAACTGGTGTACAAAGGTAGAACCATACGCAGTATAGCTTTCCTGCACTGCGTCGGCAGTCGGCAAATTGATGGCGTGCATACACCACGGGCGGATGGAAAAATCAACAGTTATTGTTCCCGGGTCTGCTGTACCACCACACTCCAGCAGGCTCTGGCCGCCAAAGAACGTTTTCCATCCCTGCAAGTATACGACCTGCATCAGGATATCCGCACCTATGGTCGCGGTCACGAAGATTATTACGTGCGGGCCGGCAAGGCCGGAATCGTGTTTTTCCGTTATCACGGCGACGAAATCCCGCGGGTGGAGCCGGCGGATGACCAACGTCGCGGCACCCCTTCACTGCACATCACCTTCAAGGATTACCTCACCTGGGGTGAGGAACTGACGCTGGATGTGGATATGCTGGTGCTGGCCGTCGGCTTCATGGCCGGCGACATCCCCGATCTGATTAATATGTTCAAACTCCCGGTCGGCGAAGATCGCTTCATTCAAGAGATTCACCCCAAGCTGCGACCGGTTGAAATATCCGTTAATGGCGTGCTGCTGGCCGGAACGGTCCAGGGCCCCATGAATATTGAAGAGACGCTCAACGCCGCCGGTGCAGCCGCAGTCAAAGCCAGTGCCATGTTTCTTAAAGATGTTGTGGAACTCAATCCGTATGTGGCACAGGTGGATTCCGATCTGTGTCAGGGCAGTGGAGCCTGTGTCACCCAATGCGAATATGATGGAGCCATCGCCTTGGTTGAAACGCGGGTGAACGGCAAATCCATTCGGCAAGCCAAGGTAAATCCCGGCTTGTGTGTGGGGTGCGGAGCCTGTGTGGCGGTATGCCCCACCCGGGCGATCAACCTCAACGGCTGGCGACTTGATCAGTATGACGCCATGGTTGACGGTCTGACTGCGGATATTCCCGCAGTGGCCGCCGCCACCACGGGTTGATTTTCATAAAGGAGATTTGCTATGGCCGCCAAAACACTCACTGCGGAACAAAAACAGGCCTTGGCCGCGTTGCGCAAGCGCATGGGCGGCATCAGCGAGGAAAAACGTACCCGCCTCAAGGAACAAACGACCATCCGTAAGGCCATCCGCGAAGCGCTGGCCAAAGGGCCGGTTACCGTACCGGAGTTGGCGACCGCCATTCAATTTCCGGCCGACCAGGTTTTCTGGCATCTGATGGGCATGAGAAAGTACGGCTTGGTGCGTGAAACCGGCGATGCCGAGCAGTACGTGCGCTACGGCCTGGTCGAAAGTGATAAACCGGCCAAGAGTCCAGAGAAAAAAGCGGTTCCCGGCACTGCGGCAGCCGGCGCGACCCATTAACACGGTCTTTCAGGAGGTCCAGCCATGACCACACAACTCCATAAAACGCTCCACGAGGATATTCATCTTTTCGGCGGTAAAGACGTGGATTTATGTATGAATTGCGGTACCTGCACCGTCATCTGTCCACTGGCACGGGAAGAAGGAGGAACATTTCCCAGACGTATCATCCGCCTGATTCAAACCGGCCAGAAACGTCTGCTGCTTAAAAGCCTTGATCCCTGGCTTTGTTATTATTGCGGAGATTGCTCGGAAAACTGCCCACGCCAGGCCAATCCCGCCGAAACCATGATGGCATCGCGCCGCTATCTGACCTCGCAATATGATTGGACCGGCCTGGCCCGGCTATTTTATAACTCTGCGCTGACGGAAATTCTCGCCATTGTGCTGGTGGGCCTTTTCGTCACGGCGCTGTTTGTATTCCTGCATGGCCCCATGGTGCTTTCCACCCCGGTTGAGCTCAACACTTTTGCCCCAGTCAAATGGGTTGAACTGGGCGATTGGATCATGGCGGCGGTGCTTTCGTTTTTTCTTCTGACCAACGCCGCACGCATGATCTGGAACACGCTGGACGGAAAACAGATGTTCCGCATTTCACCTCTGATTTACGGCAAGGCGGTACCGGTCTTTTTTGACCACATGTTTACGCAGCGGCGCTCGCGCCAATGCGGATCAGCCCGCAGCCGGGCCTTCTGGCTCAAGCATCTGCTGCTGGTAACCGGGTATCTTAGCATGCTGGTATTGGTCCTCATTCTGCTGCGGTGGTTTCAGACCGACACGATTTACCCGATTTACAATCCGCAGCGTCTGTGGGGTTATTACGCGACCATCGCACTTTTATATCCCACTGGAGCCTTTATGATTTCCCGCTGGCGGAAGAAGGAACCTATTCATTTTTTCAGTGAAGCCAGTGACTGGATATTTCTGGTCATGCTGTTCCTGACGGCTCTCACCGGTATTATGGTCAGCCTGGCCCGCGTCAATGGTTTTCCCATGGCCACGTATGTGATCTATGTCATTCATCTCTCGATCGCCGTGCCCATGCTGGTAGTGGAGGTGCCCTTCAGCAAATGGTCACACCTGTTATATCGCCCGCTGGCCCTGTATCTCGTGAGCGTAAAAAAAGCCGCCGCCGCAATTCCCCTGAAAACTCAGCCGGAGACTGCCACCGCCTGATTGCGGCAGGATGGTGAGGTATGCCATTGAGTGAATTGTTGATTTGAAAGGAGCTTCCTATGACCGTTTTAGAAACATCCGTCCTGGAGGAAAAACTTTCCGCCTTGGCCGCCCGCGTGGAATCGCTGGAAAAATCCGCCGGAAATGATCATCTGGCTTTGGGCGTGATGAGCGGAAATCTGGATACGACCATGGCCGCCTTTATTATCGCCCTGGGTGCAACCGCTTATGATATCCAGGTCGATATGTTTTTAACATTTTGGGCTATCGCCGCGTTGCGCGACCCGAAAAAAGCCGCCCGCAAAGGATTGCTGGACCGCATGTTCGGGCTGATGTTGCCGCGCGGAGCCAAAGCCCTGCCGCTGTCCAAACTACAAATGGCGGGAGCTGGCCCAAAAATGATTCGTGCAGTCATGCAACAGCGCGGCGTAAAGCCGCTGGAGGCTTTGATCAAAGATGCCGGCGAACTTGGCATTCGCATTCATATATGCGAGATGTCCATGAACGTCATGGGCTTTAAACCCGAAGAAATGATTGATTATCCCCATTTAGACTATGTTGGAGTTGCCACATTCATTAAATTGATCGGTGAAGCCAAACAGGCATTTTTCCTGTAAACTATTACCCGTCCGCCATCGGCCTTGAGGCCAAAGCGCGGTGGTATTGTCGGCGTGCGGCGCGCATGGTAGCTTCAATGAAGATGCACCGATCAGTTGTTTTCGATTGTCGGAGCATCTTTTGGCAGCGCCGCTGTACTAAGAGGATCTGAATTTTATGGATATGACCACCAAGTACCTTGGTATGAGCCTTGTAAACCCATTAGTGGCCGGGTCTTCGCCCATGACTGCCGACCTGGACATGGTCAAGCGTTTAGAGGATGCCGGTGCCTCCGCGGTGGTTATGCATTCTCTTTTTGAGGAGCAAATCCGCCGCGATGGCCGATCTTCTGTTTACTATCGGGAGATGTACGCCGATGCGTATATGGAAGAGCCTGGCCTGATGCCCGCGGCCGAGGAATTTTTGCTCGGCCCGGATGAATATCTGGAACATATCCGCCGCATTCGCCAAGCCGTTAAAATTCCGGTGATTGCCTCCATCAATGGTATTACCGCCGGCGGCTGGGCGGAATATGCCAAATCCATCGTCCAGGCCGGTGCCCATGCTATTGAATTAAATGCTTACCGTCTGGCCACAGATCTAACCATCACCGGCAATCAATTGGAAGATGATACCATAGCGGCCATCAAATCCGTGCGCTTGCAGGTCAGTATACCCATGGCGGTGAAGCTCTGTCCGTTTTATTCTTCCTTACCCAATTTTGCCCTGAAATTGGCTAACTTGGGCATTCAAGGCTTGGTGCTTTTTAACCGCTTTTATCAACCCGATATCGACCCGGAAACCCGCGCCGTACTGCCCCGTGTTACCATCTCTGATTCAACGGAACTGCTGCTGCGGCTGCGCTGGATTGCCATCCTCGATGGCCGACTGGATGTGGATCTGGCCTGTTCCGGCGGCGTACATACCCATCTCGATGTCATCAAGGCCATCATGGCCGGGGCCAATGTCACGCAAATGGTTTCCGTTTTGCTCAAGCATGGGCCTAAACATTTAACTCGCATCCGGACGGATCTGGAACAATGGCTGGAGGCCCACGACTTTCCTTCCATTGGCAAGCTGCACCGCTCCATGCGGGCCTTTGAAGGAGTGGATCCCCAAGCCCGTGAACGCGCCAATTACATGCGGGTACTGCAAAGCTGGCATTACAACGAATCGACTCAATACTCCACGGAAACTAAGTTCGCCCGGTAATCGGCCCCAAAAGCAATGGTGCCAACCAAGGGTAAGGGTTTGGCTTTGGTCAAAGCCGCACCGTGGCGATCCGGCGGAGAGCGGTGGCGTTTACGCCGCAATGATAAGCCAAACCAGGCACACGCACACCCCTAAAAAGGAATCTTCAGGTTGGAACCGCTTGGGGCGATATTTCAAAGACCGACGGGCCTAATAGCTGCGGTGCCGGAAAAGCCAGGCGGCGGTCGAAAGCGTGAGCCCCCCGATGAGCGCCATCGGCCACATCTGCCCCGCCAGCAAATGCCAGGGCGTGGCCTGCAAAAATACGCCACGCAAAATCACCACGAAATAACGCAAAGGGTCGGCCAGCGTAATCCACTGCACCAGTTGGGGCATATTGGCGATCGGGGTGGTGAAGCCGGATAAAATAATGGCCGGCACCAAAAACAAAAATGCCCCCAGCAATCCCTGCTGCATGGTGGCGGATATCGCCGATATCGCCAGCCCCACCCCAATGGCCGCGATCACAAAGAGTACCGTGCCGACATACAGCGTGAGCAAGTTGCCCAGCAGCGGCACATCAAACCACCACACCGCCGCCACGATCATCACCGTGGCCTCGGCCATGCCAATGATAAATCCAGGCAGGGCTTTGCCCAGCAGAATTTCCAGCGGCGTAAACGGCGTTACCAGCAATTGATCAAACGTTCCCTGCTCGCGTTCGCGCGCCACCGAAAGTGCCGTCACCAACATCGTCACCACCAGAGTCAACAAGCCCACAATGCCGGGCACCACAAACCATCGGCTTAGCAGGTTGGGGTTAAACCAGGCCCGCGTCACCAGTTGAGCCGGCGGACCGGTGATGTGGTGGTCATTATCCCACCGCAAATTAAACGCCACGATGATATCCCGCACATAACCCAAGGCGATCAGGGCGGTGTTGGAATTGCGGCCATCGACAATCACCTGCACGCTGCCCGATCGGCCGGAAAGCAAATTCCGGCTGAACTGCCGCTGAATATGCACCACCACCAAAGCCCGACGATCATCAATCAGCGGCGCGATCTGCTGCTGGTGCGTGATGACCGCCACGCGATGAAAATAGGGCGACCCATGAAAATCCGCCAACAAATCCCGGGCCGCGCCGCCGGAATCTTCATTGTAGACGGCATAAGGCACACGGGTAAGATCGTAGGTCGCTGCGTAGCCAAATACCAGAAGCTGCACCAGGGGTGGAACGATGATGACAAACCGGCTTTTTTTATCCTTGAGCAGGGATAAAAATTCCTTGATCATCAAAGCCAGAATTCTCATGAGCGCGGCCATGCGGCTATTCCAATCTCTTGCGGCTTTTACGCCGGGTCAGGCCCAGAAAAATAATCACCATCACCACCAGGGCCAGCGTGTTGGGCCAAAGGACGGGCCACACATCACCGGCCAAAAAGATGGTGTGCAAAATGGACACAAAGTAACGCGCCGCCAAAACATGGGTGATAATCTGAATCACCCGGGGCATGGAAGAGATATCAAAAATGAATCCGGAGAGAATAAATGCCGGCAGAAATGTGGTGATAATGGCCACTTGTCCCGCCACAAACTGGTTTTTGGTGACGGTGGAAATAAGCATGCCCATCCCCAAAGCCGCCAGCAGAAACAGCGATGACGCCAGAAACAAAAATCCCACCGAGCCGCGCAGCGGCACATGAAAGACAAACACTGCCATCAAAACGGAAAGGGCCATTCCGCCCATACCCAGAAGATAATAGGGAATCAGCTTGCCCAGCAGCAATTCCGGCAGCCGCACCGGCGTGACCAGGAGCGCTTCCATGGTACCGCGTTCCCATTCGCGCGCCACCACCAAGGCGGTCAGCAGCGCCCCGATCAAGGTCATGATGACGGCAATAAGACCAGGAACTAAAAAATTACGGCTGCGTACTTCACTGTTGAACCACACCCGCTGATCGATCCGCACGGAAAACGGCGTAGGCCGGCCCGCTTCCGCCGCCCGCTGCGCCGCCCAACCCTCCCAGGCATTTTGCACGTAGCCCGAGACCAGCCGGGCGTTGTTGGCATCCACACCGTTGAGAATCACCTCAATGGATGCCCCGCCGGGTTGCGTGAGATCCCGGGCAAAGCTGGAACGTAAAGCCACAATGCCATCCACCCGCCGACGCATTAACGCCCGTTGGGCCTGATGCATAGTGGTCATCATCACCGGCCTGAAATAGACCGAACCCTGCAGGCGGGCGGCAAATCCGTAAGCATCCGGCCCCGGCTTCTCCAACACCACCGCCACCGGCACATGCATCGCATTGAGGGATACGCCGTACCCAAAAAGCAGCAGCAGTACCACCGGCATCACGAAGGCAATGGCGATACTGCTGGGGTCACGGATAATTTGCAAAAATTCCTTACGTATCAGCCCCCGCAACCGCCGCGTGTGTCCTTTGGCCGAAACGGGAATGGGGTGCATGGTCGCCATCAGGCCGCCTTTCGCTGCGCAGATTCAATCAGATTGATAAAGGCGTCTTCCATGGTCGGGTTGGTATTGGCGGGCGTGGCGGCGCTGTGGCGTATTTGCGCCGGCGTTCCCATGGACAGAATTCGGCCCGCGGCCATAATGGCCAGTTCATCGCAGTATTCTGCTTCTTCCATAAAATGGGTGGTCACCATAATGGTAACGCCGGCATCGACCAAGGCGTTGATACGGTGCCAGAATTCGCGGCGGGCCAACGGATCCACGCCCGAAGTCGGCTCATCCAGAAATAAAATATCCGGCTTGTGCATCAGTGCCGCCGCCAAGGCCAGTCGCTGTTTGAAGCCCAGCGGCAGTCCGCCGCTGTTCATATCCGCCACCGCGCTAAGCCCAAATTCCCCCAACACTTCATCAATGCGCCGGCTGCGATTCCGGCCCATCAGCCCATACGCACTGGCAAAAAAACGCAGGTTTTCCATAACACTCAAATTGCCGTAAAGCGAAAACTTCTGCGACATATACCCAACGCGGCCCCGCGCCGCGGCCCGGGCGGTTCTTAAATCGTGGCCAGCCACACGCAGCATCCCACCGCTGATAGGCAACAGCCCACATAACATGCGAAAGGTGGTACTTTTCCCGGCTCCATTGGCCCCCAACAATCCAAAGATTTTCCCCGGCGCTACGCTGAAGCTGATGTCGTGTACGGCATAAAATGCCCCAAATTGCTTGGTAAGGTTTTTAACTTCAATCACCGCCCCCGCGGCTTTGGGCGGAGGAACAATGGTTTTTACTATCGCAACTGGTGCTGCCGGTAGGACAGCCGCCGGCTTTGCGGATGGCGTTGGTGGCGGTTCGCCTTTCCCTACACGCAGAGTATCGACAAAACTGTCTTCAAACCGCGGCGGCACCGCCACCAGCACCGCCCCGGAAAATGCCGCCGTAACCTGTTTTTGCGCCTCTGGTGCGCGACTTAAGACCACCCGCACATCATCACCGATGATGACGGCATCCACCACCTCCGGCCGCCCCCCAAGCTCACGCATCAGAGAGCGCTTGGTGATTCCCGGCACGTGCATTTGGAAGGTCCGACCGGTAAGCGGCTGGGTGAATTGGCTTGGCGGCCCTTGGTGGAGGATCCTGCCCTCGCTCATCAACACCACATCGCGGCAGCGCTGGGCTTCGTCGAGATACGCCGTGCTTAACAGCACGCTCACCCCCTGATTTTCCACCAGCCGATAAACAATGGCCCACAATTCCCGCCGCGATACCGGATCTACGCCCACGGTCGGTTCATCCAGGAGAATCAAGCGCGGCCCTCGCACCAGAGCGCAAGCCAGCCCAAGCTTTTGCTTCATACCTCCGGAAAGCCGGCCTGCCAACCGCCCCCGAAACGCCCCCAGATTGGTCATTCGCATCAGATCTTCATAGCGTTTAAGCCGATCACCTGGAAGAACTCCTTGCAGGTCCGCGTATAAATCCAAATTCTCCTGCACGGTTAAATCTTCATACAGGCCAAAACGCTGCGGCATATAACCGATGGAGCTTTGAATGGATTGGGGATCCTTGGCGGCATCAATCCCCAGTACACGAATTTCCCCACCATCGGGGCATAACAACCCCGCGACCAAACGCATCAGCGTGGTTTTTCCAGCTCCATCCGGGCCAATCAAGCCTGTTACCGCCCCGGGTTGCATGACAAAGCTGACGGCCTCCAGAGCACGAACCTCCCGCTTACCGATATGAAAGCGTTTGCTGACATTTTTTAATTCAAGAATGTCGGTGGCCGACGTGATGGGGCTGATGGCAGAGGCTGCGGACATGGTTCACCTCTGCGTAGCGGGAGCCATGACCGATTGGCCGGCCTTGGATGTGCCCAACGGAATGACCACCGTGGCCGGCATACCCAGTCGCAGTTGATCATCAGGATTGTTCACGTATACCCGCATCTGATATACCAGTGAGGTGCGCAGTTGCGGTGTTTCAATGGACTTGGGGGTAAATTCCGCAGCCGGAGAAATATAGCCAATCCATCCCGCATAATTCTTGTGATAGCTGTCGGTGCGCACGATGGCCTTCATACCTTCATGAATTTTACCCAAATCGGTTTCCGGCACATACACACGCACCCACACCGGATTCATTAACGCCAACGTGAAAACTGGCGAACCGGGCGAAGCCATATCGCCCACTTCCAGAATCCGATCTTCCACCACCGCGTCACACGGCGCGTAAAGCTTGCTCTCGGCTAGATTTCTTTGAGCCAGCGCCAATTGGGCTTCATCCGCCCGCAACGTGGCCTGGGCAGCACGGATGTCTTCCTGGCGCGGCCCGAGAATGCTGAGCTTAAGCGTTTCCGCGGCGGCATGCACTTTAGCAGCGTCTGTTCGAGCAATGGCGATGGCGTCATCCAAGGCTTGCTTGGTAATATCTTCCTGCTTGATGAGTCGGCGCAGCCGGGCCAGATGAATCTGCGCGTTCTGGGCGGTGGCTACAGCCGCAGCCAACTCGGCACGATCGCGGGCGATTTCCTGGGGACGTGACCCCGCCACTAGCCGCGCCACCACCTGCCGCTGGGCCGCCACCAAGGCTTGGTCCTGTTGAACCAACGGCCGCAGCAGGCTGGTATCCATGGTGGCGACAAGCTGGCCCTTTTTGACATAATCTCCTTCCTTGACCCCCAGAAAATTAATGCGTTGATTCCCATCAAAGGCTAACTGCACCTGACGTATGTCCACATTACCATAGAGCACTATTTCGTTACGGGAGACTTTCGGGTGTGCCGCCCGCCAAGCGTAAACGCCCCCAAGCACAGCCACGGCCAAGACCAGAAGAAGTAGAATGCGAAAAATCTTTTTCTTCATGATCTTCTCTAGCGGTAGTTCAGTAACCCCAACACGATGTAAAACACCTGAATTTCATCAGGTTCCACGCACCATCACCGCATCGCCAAGGACTGCACCACACCACAATTTTAGATAGCGCCGGTCCGAAAGGCAAATGGCGTTCGATCCGTGCCAGACCTTAGAATTGATACCCAATCTGAAATCCAAATGAATTCTCCGCTAAAGAAGCACTGGTTCCGGGCAAACCGGGGGCGATGGGGCCGCCATTGACCGTATTGCTGAAGGCGTGCATGTACGCCTCGGTCAGACTCCAGCCCATGCCCAAAGTCTGCGTAGCGCCAACCGTAATAGTGTTTTGTACAATGGCCGGCAACAGCAGGTTCGATGCGGTGTCGGACGAACCGATAGGATTGGTTCCGTACGAGTAACCACCACGAATCGCCAGCCATTTCGTCAACTGATATTGGGTACCGATGTTAAACACCCATTCGTCATGCCAATGGGTGCGCATCACGACCTGATTAGTGCCCACCCATGGACCATGCAGCGTAAGGGTATTCAGGGTGCCACTCCAGTTAATCCATTGGCCTTCCACGCTGATTGTCCAACGCTTGGTCGGATGAAAGGCCGCCCCAAGAGAAATTTGCTGTGGATAATTAAGTGTCGTGCTGTATTGACCGGAATTACCCTGGACGCCGTTAAAATTCTCCGTGGTTTCCTGCCAAGTGAGCGGCGTGAAAAAGGTTGGAGTTCGATACATCAAGCCCACGGTGACATATTGATTGATTTTATGGAGCACCCCCAACGAAACCCCGGCTCCAAATGCCGTGGACGGACTGGCCAAATTGATTCCGACGCCATTAAAGGTCTCCTGCATCGACATCTGTTCCAAGGAGATATTGAGTCCCAAGCCGACCGCCCAATTCGGGGTTGGCTTCCACGCCAGCGCGGGCGTCATTGAGAAGTATTGAATGTCGCTGTAAACCTGAACCGTCCCCATAGGCGTGTTCGGCTGGAGGTAATTTACACCCATACCGGATGTCGCAAACATCCCACCGCCAAAATACAGATGAGGCCCGAAAGCCGGAGCCACCCATCCCACCGAAGGAATTCCGTAGAGATTGCTATGACTCCCCACCTGGCCAAAACCGAAATTACTGGTTCTGGTGGGATTGAACCATTCCGCCGAAAATGCCGCCTGCGGTGGAATAAAACCCAACCCCGCAGGATTGGTGATGGCCGTCATAGGATCTCCCGGATCCGCTACTACCGCCCCGGCCATGCCTTTTTCATATTGCCCAATCCCGATAAGCTGATACCCATCGGTGGCCCGTGCCGTCGGCACCAGTGCCCAGAGCGACAACGAAGCCGCCAACGCCAGCGGCATCAGTCGGCGGCCAATTCCAGCTCCGGACCTGGACCCGGTCAGAACCCGGTGAATAGGTGGTTGAACGTTTTTCATGGTAACTCCTATGCCTTAAAAAAACCACCAACACACCGGTCATTATTTTCCTCAAGATCAGGTTCCCAGATATCAGGAAAAACAATCGACCTTCCATAGGATAATCCCATCAAAGGTACGTAAGAGTTTGTCCTACACTTGGTACAGATTGGTGCTGCCACTGCGGCTGGGGCTCCGCCGTTGGTCGGCTCACCCCCAACCAGATCTGGGCCACGCTGACCATCGCAACGATCGGTCCTGGTTGGCCGAAACTTTAACTTAGACTCGCACGTACGCTTAGATCTTAGCCTGGGTGCAACTGAGATTTCCGGGTACAAAGGGGACCAGTTTCACCCGAATTATCCCGTCGCTAAAGTCGCTGAAGTCGAGTTGAAAAGGGTCGGATAAATAAAGTGGATGTCAAGCGACGTCGGTGGTCTGCGCCACGGGACTGGTTGGTCAAGCGGCTATCGCGGCGATACCGGCCATTGGCAACGAACGGTGGTGCCTTGGCCCGGCTGGCTTTCCAAGGAAACGGTTCCACCCATGGCTGCTACAGCGTGTTTAACAATGGCCAAGCCAAGACCGGTACCACGGTCGGCACCACCCCGGCTGCGATTAACGGTGTAAAAACGCTCGAAGACCCGATCGCGATCCTCCGGGGCGATGCCACAGCCGGTGTCTTGCACCTCCAGGATGACCGAGGTGCCAGCGGCTGATACGGCATCGTGTACGGTTTTGGGCGCGGCGGGTCCGTCCGCCACGGCCTTGCGCCACCCCACCGACACAAAGCCGCTGGTGGTAAATTTAAGGCTGTTATCCACGAGGTTTTTGAGAACAAGCATAATCAGTCGTTCGTCGCCACGAATGGCTAGTTCCGGTTCGACCGGAGCAAATCGCAGTTCAATATGTTTTTGCTCGGCGAGGTGGCCGAACATCTCAACGATCATGTCATGGAGCACTGCGGTATCGATAGGCTCCATCCGTATGACCGAACGGGGATCTTCGGCACGGGATAAATCCAGTAAATCACGGACCAACAACTGCAAGCGCAGAACATGTCCATCGATAATGGCCATGCAGCGGCGCAGCGTTGATTCATCGTCCATGCCGGTATCGGCGATGGTATCCACGGCGGCTTTGATGCTGGCCAGCGGCGTACGAAGTTCGTGACTGGCGTTGGCGACAAAATCAGTCTTCATCTGGACATTCTGAATGATTTCTGTCTGATCCTGAATAACCAGCAACATCCCCTGGCGTTTACGATCGAGCATGACTGGAGCCACACCTAAATCCACGGTGCGAACCCGTCCGGACATCATGAGCTTGACCCGATCACGAACGGGGCGATTTTCACGGCGGGCCCCGGAAATCAATTCCAGCACAGGCACCTGGGCCAGAAAGTCGGTGTAAGGATCACCGGTGCGGGTTTTAGCGCCACCGGGAAAAACCTCTTGGGCTTTTTCGTTGCAGAGCGTGACATGCATTTTTTCGTCCGTGATGATCACCGGGTCACGAACTTGGGCCAGCAATGTTTGCAGATGGGCGAAGACCAGCCCAAGTTCCTCCTGGCCCCGGCCAACCTGATCGACCAGAGCACCCATACCGGCAGAAAGTTTTTTTTCCAGATCGCCGGTGTTGGTACCGGAAGCTGCCCCGCCTGCGGTAGGCTGGAGGGCATCAAGCTTGGTTAGAACAGAGGTAAGGAAGCGGCGGTGGTTCCACCATAGGATGGCCAGGCCGATCAAACTTAAAACCAGCAAAGCCAGCAATACGACAACCACGGAGGGAGCAGCAGCAACTACGGCACCTGAATTTAATCCGTCATGAAGCAAAGCGAGTTCCCAACTTCCGCGTGCGCAAACCAGTTCGACCGGACATCCCCTTTCCCAGTATAACCGGAGCCGGGCACACTGCCCAAGAAAGTCTATTCATGCGGCGTACACGGAACCTTTAGGCCACCTGTTCCTTGGCTTCCAGCAACCGGTAACCGACGCCGCGTACCGTATGGACCATCCATTGAAATTCACCGAGTTTGCGCCGCACCGCCGTGACATGCACATCAATAGCACGATCGGTGACAAAGACTCCGTTCCCCATCACCCGGTCGGTTAGCTGATCGCGGGATAGCACGCGCCCGCGGGCATTGGCCAGGGCGGTGAGCAGCTTGAATTCCGTGGGAGTCAGATTGAGCGGTTTTCCTTTGATGGTAATTTCGTGGCGGGCCTGGTCAATGACCATAGGCCCGGTGTTGAGGATAGGCTGGGTCTGTTCGACCGATGATTTGCGGCGGAGTACCGCAGCCACTCGGGCCAGCAGCACCTTCATGGAAAAAGGTTTGCTCACGTAATCATCGGCTCCCAGAGAAAGACCGACGATGATGTCGGTTTCTTCACTGCGGGCAGTGAGCATGAGCAATGGAATCGCGGCGGTTTGGGAATCACCCTTGAGCCGCGTGGCAACCTCCTGGCCGGTTAATCCTGGCATCATCAGATCAAGAATAATTAAATCGGGCAGGTGCTTGCGCGCAATTTCCAGGCCGACCTTGCCGTCGTGGGCATAAAGTACCTCGTAACCGTTGCGCTGAAGATTGAGGCGAATAAGTTCCACCAAGTCCCGTTCATCGTCAATTACCAGAATTCGTTGCTTGCGCGTCATAGGCATATCCTCGTGCAAAAACTCTTCACCTGCGTAACATTGGCCGCAATCAGGAAAGGTGTCAAGATACTGGAAAAATGTTTAACCATTTCTAAGCGCAAAGCTAACCGAATACCTGTGATGAAAAATCCATCTTGGTGCAGGCCTTGTTGGACCTATGTCCTTGGCGTAAAGTGGTGTGGGCAGATCAGGTGCCTGGGCGTGGGCACCGGCGAAATCGGGCATCGAGCGAAGCTCCGGAATTCAAATCAGGTAAAAATTTGAAGGAGAATCCATGAAAGAAGATTGCATTTTCTGCAAGATTGCTGCGGGAGAAATTCCATGCTTCAAAGTGTATGAAGATGATCTGGTTTTGAGTTTTCTGGATATTGGCCCCGTGGTCGCTGGCCATACCCTGGTGATTCCGAAAAGACACTACAGGAACCTGCTCGACGTACCGGCGGAAGCCCTTTCCGGCATTAGCCGTCGTCTGCCGATGTTGGCTAGAGCGGTGATTTCCGTGGTGCAGGCACCGGCCTGCCATCTGCTGCTGAACAACGGGGTAGAAGCGATGCAGTCGGTCCAGCATTTGCACTATCACATTCTTCCGCGCAGGCAGGGGGATGGATTTGGCGTGCCTTGGCCGGCGGGACGGCTGGAGGCGACGACAGCCAGGCAGATGGCCGCAGAGATTGCCGCGGCGGTGGCCAAGGCCCATTAATGGAGCGTGCCCTATTTTTTGTAAATTTATTTTTCAACTGTGGTTACGGCCTGATTTGCAAAGCTATCCCATCGGCAATAGACTATCATACTTGGTTTATCGGATGACGTACCATGGATGGTTTTCACCGTGAATAACCTCCTGGAGTTAACGCATTGTTTCCCGCCATAACTGCTAACGTACACTATATTATGGCAATAGCCTATCTGACGGCGCTGCTGATTTTGACCATTTATGGTGTGCACCGGTATTGGATGGTGATGCTGTATTATCGGCATGCGCTAAAAATACCAAAATCTCCGGAACGCTTTACAGCGTTGCCCAGCATCACGGTGCAACTGCCGCTATTTAATGAAAGATATGTTTCTCAGCGGGTAATTGAAGCGGCATGTCAATTGGATTACCCGGCCGACAAGCTCCAGATTCAGGTGCTCGACGACTCGACCGATGATTCGGCGGCGATTGCGGAAGCGGTATGTCGGCAGATGAGATCCGCGGGACACGACGTGGAATATATCCACCGAACCAATCGCCAGGGGTACAAGGCCGGAGCCTTAGAGAACGGTCTGAAAACCTGCAAAGGCGAATTTATAGCTATTTTCGATGCAGATTTTGTGCCGCAGCGCGATATGCTTAAGCAAGCCATTGATCATTTTACGGACCCTGAAGTGGGGTGCGTACAGACCCGGTGGGAACACCTCAACCGGCGGCAATCTCTACTAACGCTGTGTCAGGCGATATTCCTGGATGGCCATTTTATGATTGAGCACACCGCCCGCAATCGCGGGGGCCGATTTATCAACTTTAATGGCACGGGCGGAATATGGAGAAAAGCCGCAATTGCGGACGCCGGTGGCTGGCAACACGATACCCTGACCGAAGACATGGACCTTTCTTACCGGGCACAGTTGCGCCAATGGAAAATCGTATTTTTACGAGATGTGGTTTCGCCGGCGGAGTTACCCCCGGAAATTATTTCTTTCAAACAACAGCAATATCGCTGGACGAAGGGAAGTGCCCAAACGGCGATCAAAATTCTACCAGGACTGATGTTTTCGCCTTTGCCGCTGCGCGTCAAAATTGAAGCTTTCTTCCATTTAACATCAGGCGTGGTCTATCCGTCGGCAGTGCTCCTGGCATTGCTGGTATTTCCGACGTTTTGCTTTGGTGGGCCCAGCCTTCTTTCGCCCAGTTCGCCCCTGCTCTGGGCGCTGATGATGGGCTTGTTTACGGTGATGACATTTTCAGCGGCGACGTTTTACATCGTAGCCCAAAAGGAACTCGGTGAAAATTGGGTGCAACTGCTGCCGTTGGTTCCACTGCTGATGGCTATTGGTATGGGCATTTCACTGGCTAACGCCACGGCCGTCATCAGCGGCCTGCTAAGTCGGAAAAGCGGGGAATTTTTCAGAACCCCTAAATATGGCATTGCTGCCGGCGATCACAAACACCATTGGAAGGGGCGGGCCAGAAGCTTCAGGTGCCGTGGTGCCTTGGGGCCTTACCTGGAAGTCATTTTCGGTTTGTATCTGGTGGCTTGCATGGTGCTGGCGGTGATACTGGATCGGGCGATTCTGTGTCTGCCGTTTCTTTTCATTTTCGCGGTGGGTTATTTTTACGTGGGCTTTTTGTCGCTCTATAGCCAATGGCTTTCCACGCGTGGAAGTTCGCCGCCACCGCCGCCCACGGATTCCGGCAAAGCATTGCGGCTGCCGACCGATGTTATGCCGGCGATCCCATAAGCCATCGCCAACGTATATAACGGGAGTCGAGGTTGGGCGTTGTCAAGGTGCAGACACTCGATGAATGAAGTTGTAAAGAATTGAACCTGCTTAAAGGAGCGTATGAATGGACAATCAAAAGAGTATCTGGGGCATCCTGTTTTTGATGGTGCTTATTGCCGCAGGGTTTGGAATTGTGGGTGTTTTTGCACCGGTAAAAGTGGTGGCCGCAGCCAAGCCCGCCCAACTTACGCCCGTGTATGTCCACATGAATGGCTTTAACGCATTTGTGGAATCGGTGGTGGCGGTACGACCCGGCCAACCCGTGGTCTTTGTGAACGAAGATACCGGCGTGCATACCGTGCAGGGTTATAATCCGCTCACCGGGAAGGCGCTAAAATATCCTATGGGGATGCTGTTGGGCACGTCAGGCCCAGGCCATAAGGTGCACACTTATACTGTGCGCTTCAGCAAGCCGGGAGTTTATTATTATTATTGCACCATGCACGCAGTGCTGGAAAAGGTTTATAAGAACATGGTACAGCCGGCCCATCGAATTGGGGTGCATGGCTTTGCCGGAGCGATGGCGGGCATCATCATCGTAACGAAAAATCCTGCGATTCTTAAGCAAAATTCACCCACTTGCCGCGACAAAATCCTCAAGACCTATTTCGGAGGCTAAGAAATCTTGCGCGGCTCCGGGCACGAGCCGTGGCTTGACGATCATGCCCGAGGCGCGAACCCGGGCAATAACGTCGGCGTATGAGATGGTAGCGGCTTATCGCCTTCGTGATTTTAGCCCCACGATCCAACAGATGAAGTGCAACGCGGAATTGGCAAAGGGGCACATGGAGAAGAGGGCGGTAGAGAGCCGATAATAGACGCGAGGTTTGACCATGGGCCATGAAATTATTGGTATGATACCGCGAGTAAACTGGAGCCAGCGTGGGTGATATGAAAAATATTAACGATGCGGGGATTGAAACTGCGCTTCCAGCGTCTAAGGAGGTCCATCATGGGCATAACCATGAAGGACACGATCATCATCACAGTCATGAGACACCAGAGGTTGCGGGAATAGCCTGCGCGTGCGGCAGCGAACACGGTAAGGGCGGCCACAGTCATGCGGGCGTAAACTTAAACATGCAGATGACAGTCATCATGCCACTGACTGTGGTCTTTTTGTGTTTGTCGGCGATATTTTACTTTATTCCCAATGGGCGGGAGTTGTCCACAGGCTTAGCGCTTCTGGCGGTGGCGGTGGGCGGTGGACCGATTATATGGTCGGCTATCAAGGGCTTAGCCCGTGGGCGTACCAACGTCAATGAACTGGCTTCTCTGGGCATCACCGGTGCCCTGGTCCTGGGTCTGCCGTTTGAAGCGGGGTTGGTGGCGCTTTTTATGCAGGTGGCCGCAGCCATTGAAGAAGTGGTGGTCGAAACCGCACAGAGAGCGATTTTGGCCCTTCAGAACCTGGCTCCGGTGCATGCTCGCGTGCGTCGCGGGGATAAGGATGAGATCATTCGGGCGGAGGAACTAGCCGAAGGAGATGTCATCATTGTGGCACCCGGCGAGCGGGTGGCGGGCGACGGTCAAATTCTCCGGGGTTCAACGAGCGTGGACGAATCGATGGTGACGGGCGAAGCGATTCCGGTGGATAAGGGTGTCGGATCGACCGTTTTAGCAGGTACGATTAACCTGACCGGTTCAGCGGAAGTTCGGGTGACGCGGGTGGGAGATCGCTCGTTTTTAAGTCAAACGATAGCCTTGGTGCGGCGAGCTCAGGCATTTCAGCCCCCCATCGTGCGCGCCGCCGACAAATTCTTTCAATTTTATACACCCATCATCCTTGGACTTTCGCTGGTGGCGTGGTGGGTGAGCGGCCAACCTCTGCGTATGGTGGCGATGTGGGTGGTCGGGTGTCCGTGCGCGATGCTGCTGGCTTCACCGTTGGCGATTATCATGGCCATGACCCGGGCAAGCCGCAGCGGAATTCAGATCAAGGGCGGTCCGTCGGTGGAAGCGTCGGTGGGCATCGATACGGTGGTTTTTGACAAAACCGGTACGCTGACCACAGGAATTTTCGGCGTAAGCGACATTAAACCGGCGGCGGGCGTGAGCGCCAATGAATTGCTGATACTGGCCGCCCGAGTGGAAAATCGCAGCAGCCACCCGCTGGCCCGGGCCATCACCGCGGAGGCCCGTCATCGCGGATTGGATTTCTCGGGGAATACCGATGTGACCATTCTGGAGGGCCTGGGAGTGGAGGGCGTGGTGAACCGGGAAACGGTGCGGGTCGGATCGTCAAAAATTATTTCCCCCGAACTTGCGGGGCAGACCGCGCACTATGACGCCACCGATTCGGAGGTGCCGGTAGTGCCGGTTTATGTCACTTGCGGCGATAGGCTTATGGGGGCCATTCATCTGACCGACGGCATTCGGGCGGAGGCTCGCCGCACCATCCGCCGATTGCGGGCGCTGGGTGTCAAGAAGATAGTGATGATGACCGGTGACCGGCGAAAAACGGCCCAGATGGTGGGCCATGCAGTTGGTTGCGACGATATTTACGCGGAGCTGCTGCCAGCCCAAAAAGTGGAACTGGTGCGGCAGTTGCAGCGCGGCCACCATTGCGTGGCGATGGTCGGAGATGGGATCAACGACGCGCCATCGCTGGCCGCAGCCACAGTGGGCATTGCTCTGGGCGTTCGCGGTACCGATGCGGCCATCGAAGCGGCCGGTGCCATTTTGCTTAAGGATGACCTGACCCGTGTGCCACTGCTGATTTACCTGGCTCGGCAGACGCGATCGGCCATCTATCAAAATCTGGGAATTGCATTGCTCATCGCCATAGCTGGAGCGGCCTTGGCGGCATTTGGCGTGTTGACGGTGGTGACCGCGGCGGCGGCTCACGTTTTGGCCGTGGTGCTTATTGCGGCCAACGCGGCGCGGCAATCCGGCAGTGTCGGTATCAATCGCAAACCACTCGCCACAACGCGTTCAGCGGATCCGGTGAGTGCGATGGTACCGGCTGCCGTAGCGGCGACGTCGGCCTGAACGTCTGGTGGCGGACAAGCGCGGAATGGAACAACAGGTATCCAGTGGATATATCTCATGGACAGTGTATACCCGACGAGAAGCCAACGCTAAGGATGCCGCCGGATGGATCTTGCGGCCGAAATGACCGGAGCATCACGATGTTTGTGTTTGAGGTTATTACTTGAAGAGATCTGAATTAATTGCTTTTTGGGTCTGGATCGCGCTGCTCGCGGTGACGGTTTTTCTGACCATTGGCGCGATTAAATATGGGCCGGTCTGCTTTTGGGCCGGTGCGCTGGCGGCTCTTGGACAGGCCTTACTTGCCGCCATGGCGTGGTGGGGCCTGCGGTTGGGTCGAGAGCAGGCAGCGCTGGTGGAGGAGGCTACCGTCCCGAAGCATTTGACGCCTGTCGCCCCGCTGGGCACTTTTCACATGAGCTACAGCGACGATGCAACCATTCCCACACCGGTGGAAAAGCCGGCGACCGAGCCGGATGAAATCATGTCTTTGGATACGGGTTTTCAGCGGGTCATCGTGGGGCTATGCGGATTAGCGTTTCTGGCGCTGGCGGCGATTATCGGGTGGTTGGTGTACCGCAACTTTGCGGCAGTCACACCCGGCCACAGCATCGTGATTTCGCCGGTCCCCATCGATCCGGGAGCCGTGGTGGCGGTTGGCGCGTCATTACTGGTGTATTTGATATTGATGTCGGCCACCAGAATCACCCGCGAGACCGAAGGCTACCTGGAAGCCACCAACAGCATTGTATTGCTGGGTGTTCCGGTGATTGTAGTGGTGGCTGCCGGGGTATTGGCAGCCTGGGCCAACACCGCCTACGCAAGTCAAGGCGCAGCGATTGTGGTGGCGCTTATACTGACCCTTCAGGCCTTGGAACTCTTGATCAATTCGATCGGCAGCCAGAGCGGCATGGACGAAATGGATCAGGACATGTCTGATCTGCAGCGTCTGCCTCTGGTTCCGCTTCTGACCAGTGGCTGGATTACCGGGCTTAAGCTGCTGATGTCGGAAGTGCTGGGAATTGGCGTGGTCCGGCGCGATGAACCGGGACATCTGTCGCGCCTCTTGCCGCGTGCCGTGATAGCCGGTGCAATCGTGGTGCTGCTGATGAGCACGTTGCATGTCGTGCCGACGGGTGATGTGGCGATCCGGGAACACTTGGGCGTCACCACCGCGGCGGAAATAAGCCATCCGTTGCAGCCGGGCCTGCACATCATGTGGCCCTGGCCGATTGATCGGCTGGAACTGATTCCGACGGAACAGGTGAAGGTGGTCACGGTCGGGACCGAGCAGCCGCATCAGTCTGCATTGGGGCCTAATGCTTTCTCATTCTGGACTGAACATGAATCAATTCCAAACCGGGAGCTATTAACTGGGGATGTCAACGAAAAAGGACACGCGGCTCCGCAATTGATGGATGGTTGGTTTAGCGCGTGGTGGCGGGTGAAAAATGCCAGCGATTTTTTTCAAAATGTATCCAACAGCAGAATTGTGGCGGTCGGCGGCATCACCGGCACGGGAACCAAAAAAGTATGGAGTTCCATGTATGATGCGCTGGTGCAGCAGGTTCTGTTGGAAGCTATTACATCCACGTTTGCGCAACATTCATTTCATCAAATCCGAGCCGCCGAAACGAGTCTGGTCGCCAAGCAGATAAGAACCTACATGCAAAATCAGCTCGACTCAATGAAGACGGGCATTGAGGTCATGGCTCTATCCATCAAAGACTTGCATCCGCCGGCGGGCCAGGGCAGCGTGATGACGGCGCAGGGTAAACAATTAGGCCCGGCGGCGGCGTACGAAGCGGTGGTCTCGGCCAGGGAAAAGAAAGAAATGTTGATTGACAATGCTTCTGCCACCGCCACCAAAGACACCTTATTGGCGCAGGGGCACGCAGCATCGGTACTCGCAGATGCCGGGGCCTATGCAACTGATCTGGTAGGCGTGCAACAGGGCAAAGCCAAAGCCCTGGATGCGCGTTCCCAAGCCTTTGCAGAGAATGAAAACGCGGTGTCTTCGTGGGATTTCTTTGAATCACTCAAGGGAATTTTCAACCGCGTGAACAAAGTGGTTCTAGGCCCGGATGTGCGACCACCGCAGATATGGCAAATAACCCGCCAGTCCGGCAGTGGTCCGCCACCGGCAATTCCCACGCAAATTACCGGTGGCGTGGGAACCAGCGGCGAAATGGCACCGGTTCCACACGGTCGGTAATGTGATATTGCAGTAAGGATGTAGGCAAGTAAATAGGGAAGGTTTCAAGGGTATCCTTGAGGATTACGCATGAAAAAACTCACGATTGGAATTATTCTGGTAGCGGTAGTCGGCGTGCTGTTTCTGGAACTGTTTACCTTTGTGGCGCGGCCTTACCAAACGGTGTTGATCGATCGTTTCGGAAAAATTATCGCCAAACCTACCCGAATTGCCTACAACTGGTACCTGTGCTGGCCGACAGACAGAATTGTGCGCATGGATATGCGGTTACACTTGTACCAGAGCGATAACCGCGAGGTGAGCACGCGCGAGGGCGAGCCCATCAGCCTGCGCACTTTTGCGGTCTGGAAGATTGTAAATCCGGTGTTGTACTATCGGCGGCTGCCGGAGGGCACGCTGGAGGCCCAGCGATACTTAAATCAAAAAATTGAGGGACAGGTGCTCAAGGTGATGGGGCGTTATTCGCTGGATCAGCTTTTCAATGTCGATGCGGTTAAGATCAAGATGACGCAAGCTGAAGATCGTGTGCAATCCCGGGTGAACCAGGATATGCAAAAGCTGGGATTGAAAGTGGTAAAGATAGGATTTTCGCGGGTAACGTTTCCGCCACGCGTGGCGGTGGCCGTTTATCGCCGTATGACCGCGGAGCGTGAAAAAATTGCGGATAAATATATCAGCGAAGGCGAAAGCCAGTCGCGTGCCATTGAGGCCAAGGGCGAAGCGGAGGCTGCGGAAATTCGTAGCACGGCGGATAAACAAGCCGAGGAAATTCGCGGCCAGGGCGATGCTAAAGCCTACGCCATTCTGAATGCGGCGCAAAACACGCCGGCGGCGCAGGCGTTTTACCGCTTCTGGAAATCGCTGGAGTTGTTCAAAGCGTCGATGGGACAGAGCACCTACTGGGTTCTGACTCCGAATAACCCTATCACGGCACCTTTGTTTTCACAGATGAAAATCATCGAAGGTAAAACGCCGGTCCACGCAAAGGTCGGACTTCCGGCCGGCAAGTAACCGGCCGGATACTTCGTTAAATCAACGACACACAAAGGTAAAAGCCCATGACGCAGACATATTCCGAAGAAGAATTAAAAAAAACCGCAATGCCGTTGGAACTGCCGATACTCTCCGACGATGAGCCGGGCCAGCCGCAGGGCTGGCTTAGTGCCCAGTGGGTCCTGGGTTATTTTGTCATCGGCGTGATTATTGTCTGGCTGCTTAGCGGCTTTTATGAGGTTGGCGTGGGAGACGTAGCGGTGGTCGAGCGATTAGGGCAATACATCACCACGGGCCATGGCCATACCCGGCTCTTCGAGCCAGGTCTCAATTATCATCTGCCGTGGCCGATCGACAAGGACTACATTATCCCATTACGCCAAGAGCACCTGCTGGAAGTGCAGGATTTTGATACCTCACCGGCCTCATATCTGGCGATCAAGAAATTATGGCTGCGCGAGGGACGCTCGCTACGGGTGTTTGACGCGATTTTCGATCCATACGTGATCACCGGAGATAAAAATGTGCTGCATGTGCGTATTGCTCTTCAGTACCGCATCAATAATCCTGTGGACTACCTGACTTCCGTCTATCAGGCACCTGGAGCGCCACCCAATGCCGGCCGCATCAACTTGATTCGGGCCTTGGCGGCGCATGTCTTGATCCGCAAAATTGCTTCAGCCACCGTGGATCAGGCCCTCTATTCCGGAAAAGCGGAATTGGAACGGCGACTTTACAGCGGCATACGGCCCAACAGCGGCATGCAGGCACCCATGAACCAACTGGGCTTGGGCATTCAAGTCAAAAAGGTGCTGCTGGAATACGTGCATTGGCCGGCGGCGGTGGACAGCGCTTTTAATCAGGTGCTCACGGCTCGCCAGAAAGCGGCGGCGGAGGTGCAAAATGCGCTGCAACAGGCCAACCATAATACCACGGTGGCCCAGGGACAGGCTCAGGCCATTCTCAACCGGGCGGAGAGTCGGGCCAACCGCGTGGTGCAGGAAGCCACCGGCCAGATGCAGGAATTTTCCGCAATATATGCCCAGTACCGTAAAAATCCGCGCGTGATTTCGCTCAAGTTGCTCAGCGACGCCTTAAGCCGGGTGATGGGTTCAGTGGCGAGAGTCTTTATCGTGCAGCCACGCCAGCGACTGGTGTTAACTTTGCCCGCACCGCATCGACGTATTATTATGCCCACTTCGCCGCTGGGAACCGCCGGGTCGCGCTGACGACCGGGTCTGGCGTGGCCGTGCGTTTCCGCCACACTCGGGTTATGATATTTGCCAGCGCCTGTAAAAAACATGCGCCGCTTGGAGTGTAAAAATGGTCGCCGAATTCGCCGCTATTGAAACCCGCGACTTAACAAAAATCTATCCCGGCTTCTGGAAGAGCCAGCAGGTACAGGCCCTGACCAACCTGAATTTGCGTGTGCGCCAAGGGGAAATTTTTGGCCTGCTTGGCCCCAACGGCAGTGGCAAAACTACGGCCATCAAACTGCTGCTGGGGTTGATTAACGCCACCTCCGGCGAGGCTTTGGTCATGGGGCAGCAGGCCGGCGATCAGGATACCCGCAGACGGTTGGGCTATTTGCCTGAGGAAAGCTACCTCTACCGCTTTCTCAACGCCCGGCAAACCATGGATTTTTACGCTCGGCTCTTTAACATGAACCGGTCTCAGCGGCGTCAGGCCGTGGATTATTATCTGGATTTTGTGGGTCTGGACCCGGCGGTAAGGGGGCGGCGAATCGGCACTTATTCCAAAGGCCAAACCCGCCGCGTGGCCTTGGCGCAGGCCCTGCTTAACAACCCGGATCTGGTCATTATGGACGAACCTACTTCCGGCCTTGATCCCGTGGGGATGTTGGAAATCAAAAATATGATTCTCCGGCTCAAGGCTGCCGGAAAAACCGTACTGCTCTCCAGCCATCAGCTTGCTGACGTGGAAGATGTTTGTGATCGACTGGTAATTTTGTATCGGGGCCGGGTGGAGTTGGAAGGTGCCTTGAGTGATTTATTGGAAGTCAAGGATGTGTTTCAACTCGAGGCGCGACAGGTTTCACCGGAATTGCAGGCGAAACTTGTGGAGATAACCAAAGCAGGCGGAGCGGAGGATATCCAAACGGGCCGGCCGCGCGTGCGGCTGGAGGACCTATTCAAGCGGCTGGTAGATGCCAAACGCCGGGGCGAGCCAATGGCGGGATCCCCCCGGCGTTAACGAAGCGGAACGGACGAGCGGCCTGGCAAGACGTAGTTTATGCAATGAGACAAACGACATTACCAAGATCAATGTTGGTTGTTGAGACACTGTTGGTCGCCCGTTGGAGTGGCGGATGAATCATCATCCTGGTTTTGATTATATCGCGTTATGCGCCTATGCCGTGATCGGCATTCTCGTGGTGGCCTTTGTGCTACTGGCCTTTCGGGATGTGGGACGACTGCGCACCGGCATTTTTCGATCTTGGGCCATTGGTCGCACCACCATTGCGGAGGCGTGGAACGCCAGAATATGGGCTATCGTGCCAATCTGGTTTTTGATATGCCTCATCATCAGCCTTCTGGTACGGCCCTATTCGGCGGCCAGTCAGGTGGAGATATACCTGACCATTCTCCTGCGTGCCCAACTGGTCATGCTGCTGGTATATCTGGGTATTTTGGCCTGCGTAAGTCTGCCGCGTGAGCGTGAGCGCCGTACGCTTATTACCACGGGCAGCAAACCAATTTCGCGATTGGAGTTGCTGCTGGGAAAAGTGATCGGCATTTGCGCCGCCGGATTGGCCATGCTGGTATTAATGACGGCCATTACCTGGGCATTTATGGCTGTGATCAATGTGCATATTGAGCATGATGCGGCTGTACTTTATGCTCACGAAAAGCACAGCTACAACTCCCTGGTGCGGCGCATTCCACCTGAGCCGGGCATACGCTATACCGCGCGACATGGTGTTTTACAGGCTCAAAATTATTATACGGGCACGCTTCGCATAGCCGGACTGATCAACTATCAGACCAATCCGCCGGAGCGGGCTCTCAAGGGGGGCAGTTCGGAAACTTTGTATTTCGAGTTTCCTTCGCTTCCCGCCCAGTTTATTTCTCCGCCCGTGTTCCTGTTACGGTTTGTGGTGTTGCGCATGAATACGGGAGCCAAGCCCAATACGCCAGCGCAACAGGCGGCCATGCTGCAACCGGTGAAAATTCATGTTACGGCCGTACTCCGCGATAACCCGATGATGACCGCACAACAGTCGCTTACTTTGAATCCCGACGGAACGGCGGAATGGCGTCCCAAACAATGGACCAATTTTTTCAGCTTGTATGACCCGGCAACCGGGCAGCTTTATGACCCCGGCCCGGTGCTGTTGAAAGTAACCTGTCCCACGTTGGGGGCCTACTTGTTTTTTGGGGCTGGAACCCAGGCCCAACCGGCCGCGTGTCTGGCTCTGAATTTGGATCGAAGTCGCGTCCCAGCAGGTATGATAACTCCCATGCCCGATCCAGTCATCACCGGCTTTAAATCCAACAACAAACAGGAAATCGTCGGACCAAGCTATTCCCATCCCGGAATTCCAGCGGAGGTGGCCTCCTTCGAGTTTGCCCATTTGCCGGATAAAAGGATTCCCATCGGTAAACACGGCAATTTCACCGTGCACTTGTTTTTGAGCGTGGACAAGCAGGAAAATGAAGCCTTGCCCGCCATCGCGGATATAACCGCCTTTACCTTAGCCGACCCTACCCATCCTATTCGTATGCAATTGCGTTTTGCCGAAAAACATCTGACCGTGATGAAGTTGCCTAAGAGTTTGCTTAACGAGAGTCCTTTGGTCATCAACATTCAGAGTAACTATCCAGGCCACTGGATTAAACTCACGCAGAATTCCGTTCAGATTGTGCGGCCGGCATCGCCGTTCATTGTGAATCTGGCAAAAAGTGAATTCATCATTTTCTGTGAAGTGGTGCTCCTGGTAGTGATTGGCGTGACGGCCAGCACCCGGTTGGGCTGGCCGGTGGCCATGCTGACCACCATGGTATGTTATGTTCTGGGCAATTTATTTCACTTTGTATACAAGTTGATGATATTGGGAGGCTTTGGCCTTTACGGTCCGTATATCGACAGCAAGATGAAGGGCCTCTGGTACTACCAGATCGGATCGTTCATCACCGCCGTGATGGTGAAGATGCTATACGCCCTGGTGCGTCTGATGCCCGATTTTACCCGGTTTGATCCGCTGCATGATATTATTATTTCCAGGAATTTGCCCTGGATAGTTCCAGCCGCGGATGCCGGCTGGACCTTGGCCTGTGCTTTGCCGATTTTGGCTCTGGGCTATTTGCTTTTGAGAAAACAGGAGCTGGCCTGATGCCCACCCCGCCGGATTCCAATCGTCTTGCCCCCTCCACCGCGCCAGCGGCGACGGCTCCTCGTGTAAACTTGGTAGCCTCGATCAAAAGCCAGGTGCGGCGTGATCAAGTGGTCTGTGTAGCCATAGCCATTCTCCTCTTGGTGGCAATCCTCTTTCTACAGCCCACATTGAATCGACAACGGAGCAAACTCGTACAGACCAGCAATAAAAGCTTGGGCAATCTACTCATCACGTTTCCGCGGTTGACCTTGGGGGGCTTTCGCGGAATTTTGGCGATGGCCCTGTGGGAAAATGCCGAAAGCGATAAGAACAAGCGCCAGTGGGTTCCGTTGGAATCCGATTATAACGCCATCGCGGCCTTGGAGCCGTATTTTGGGGCGGTCTACATATTCAATGCCTGGAATCAGGCGTACAACCTCTCCGCCCAGTTTCATGCCATGAACCTGAAGTACAAATGGGTTCTTGACGGCCAGGTTTACCTGTACAAAGGTCAAAAACTGGTTCCCAATGATTCCAACATGATTATGAACGAGGCCAACAATTTCTTTCTCAAACTGGGCACCAGCTTTGAACGCAAATACTACTGTGCCCGATGGCGCTACGATATCGCTCATTTATACCGCTACGTGCCGGGCAAGGTACAGCCCACCTTGAGCACTCTGGCGGAGGTTCATTACATTGTCATGCAGCCGGAATTCCACTGCGTGCTGCTGCCCGCCCGCGATCGCAAAGGTCCTCTGGGACATGGCGTAAAGGTAGGACATGTTCACTACCGTTATGGCCTTAGTCCCTTTTATTTTGCGTGGGTGGAATATCGCCGCGCCTTGCGCCAGCCGGAATTGCCCACCGATTCCGGCGAAGCGGTGCTGTATTCCTGGCCGCCGATGGCCCTGCGGCTGTGGTGTCGGGACGATTTATATTATGCCCAGCGTCTCACGTGGCACATCTTCAGCGCCGCGTCTGGTCATTTCACGCATCGGTTTGCCGCCCGCGTGGCCAACATCCGCGATTGCTACCGCAATGTGCAGATGAATGCTCCGCGTTCCATCCGGGAATTCAGAATTTACTTTCACATGTTTCCAAGCTCTACGATTCTGCACATGGATCATCTGGTGGAGGTGCAGTATTATCAAAAACTCGGCTTGGCCGAAAATATGCTTTTTAACGCCTTGGTGCAATGGCAACTCGCGGGCCGCCGGTTCCGTCTTGGCGATGCCGCGGATCACGATTTCGCCGCCGCCATTCCACTCTTTGAGCAGGCCCGCGCCGCCTACAAACATTATTTGAACATAGCCTATCCCCCCAGCGCCTACGGCCAAAACCCCGAACAACATTCCGAAATGAAATATCTGTCTTCCTTATCCGCGGTCATCGCCGGTATTGAGAACTTCCGCCGAACCGCCTCCGCCGGCCATCCCAGCTTGTCCTTTCTCAATGTCATCACGCTCACCGACAGTGATTAACCGTAACAGTTTAGCCCTTGCGCGGGATTATTTGCTTTTTTTAGGCTGTGGTGTTGACAAATGCTGGAAATCGCTTATGATTTACAGGCGTGTTAGGACGCCTGTAAGGAGATGCTATTATGGCCCGA